>NZ_JBISBU010000022.1:0-78083 GCF_044385805.1 Haloferula sp. A504 | reverse complement strand
TACTTCTGCATCGCGGCCAACACCCGCTGGGGCGAGGAGAATCCCGAACTCAGCTACGGCACGCCCAGCAGCTACCACATCCCCTACACCGACGACTACCTCGCCTACCTCTCCGCGGCCATCACCGACGCGATCAAGACGACGGGCATCGACGGATTCATGATCGACTGGGTCTGGATGCCCAGGCGGAGCAGCACCAAGGGAAAATGGATCGACGCGGAGAAGAAACTCTACCAGCAACTGATGGGTGAAGCCTTCCCCGGCGAGGACAAGTTGACCCGGGAGCAGGAACTCGCCTACGGCCGCAAGGCCATCGATCGCTGCTGGAAGGCGATCCACAAGGCCGCCAAGACCGCCGACCCCGACTCCATCATCTGGCTGACCACGAACCATGTGAATCATCCATTGGTGAAGGATTCCGACATGTACAAGGAAGTCGACTGGCTGATGGGTGAAACCGGGCGCCTGGATGAAATCCTCCCCCTCAGGTCCATCGTCGGTGAAGACACCCGCCTGATCACCTGCTTGTCCGACTTCGGCGGGAACGACCCGACCAGCGCCGTGCCGGAGGCCATCGAGGCCGGTGTCGGCTTGTATGGTTATGCCAAACCGACGAACAGCCGTGGCACCATTGACCTGGAGAAGATTTTCCCCAAGCAGCTTTCCGAACTCGGCGGCAACTTCAAGCGCATTGCCATCATGGCGAGAGCCTATCACGGCCTGTCCATCGATGCGATCTGGAAGGATGGGAAGTTGGTCGAACCCGAGAACCCCCCGGCCTTCCGCATGAGGTTCAAGGGCCGCAGGGGCTTCTCCGATCAGGGCAGAATCGAGTTCGGCAAGGACAAGGCCACCCTTGACATTCACACCCCCTATCAAATGGGCCGGGCACAGCTGACCCGCGTCGGCGATCAATGGCCGTCCACCATCGCCGTCAGATTCGTGAGAAGGCATCCCGACCGGCCTCATGCCAACGAGTTCCGGGTGGCCAATGGCAAGATCGGGGTCGGCATTGTTCAGGAAGACAAGGTTCATGCCATCGCAGGGGAATGGCTGGATCAACTCGACCTGGACAAACCCTGGAAGGGGGAAGGCTTCCTCAATGGCGGCAAGCCGGAGAAGCCCATCCCGGTGAATCGAACGCAGGCCTCGACCACTGCGGACAGGGTCGAATTTGTCATCCCCTCCATCATCACCGAAGGCAACCCACCAGTCATCACCTTCGAGTGGGGGTACAATGGCGGGGTCCGATGATGAAATCCCACCGGCGCCGGGTCTTGATTCCAGCGGGAAGATCGGACCCTCCCGCATCCCCGATGCCAAGCGGCGGGGTCCACGCCTGCCAGCGAACAAGCCCTGATGCCAGTGAGCCCCACACGAACTTCACCACGTGCCTGCACGGACCACCACACGCTCCGGAATCCAATCTTGAGAAATGACATGAACTCCCAACCATCCGCCATCATGAAGACAAGCCGCATCGCCTCTTTGCTCGGCGCCATATTCCTTGGCTTGCTGGCTCCCGGCCCCGCAAGCGCGGAGGCCGCCGACAGACCCTCCCCCGCTCCGGCGATCCAGTTGGGCGCTCCCTTCTGCGACAACGCCGTTCTGCAACGGGACATGGAAGTGCCGGTCTGGGGATGGAGTGAACCGGGCACGAAGGTGACCGTGACATTCTCGGGCCATAAAGCCACTGCGACGGCAGGCAAGGATGGCAAGTGGGTGGCCAGGCTGAAACCACTGAAGACAAGCGCCGAACCCGCCGAGATGGTCATCACCGAGAGCACCGGCAAATCGGTCACCCTGAAGAACCTGCTGGTGGGTGAGGTCTGGCTGGCCTCCGGCCAGTCGAACATGCAATGGGTCGTCTCCAGAAGCCGGGTCGCCGCCCTGGCTCAGAAATTCAGTGCGGACACCAAGAACCAACCCGCCCCCATCCGGGAGTTCCAGGTCACCTCGGTCACCTCGCAGCTCCACCCGATCCGCAAGGCGACGGGCGCCTGGAAGAACGGCAACTATGGTGAATACAGCGCGATCGCCTTTGCCTTCGCCGAGAAACTCTATCGGGAAATCAACGTCCCCATCGGCATCCTCAACTGCTCCTTCAGCCAGACCGAGATCCAGGCATGGGTCCCACGGGAGGGCTTTGCCAGTGCGGAGGACGAATACAGCAAGGCGATTCACCTCAAGTGCCTGCAGACCGATCCGACGACCCCGGAACACCAGAAGGCCTGGGGCGCCTTTTATCAATCGCTGGAGGACCAGATCGCCGCCGTCGATGCGGCGCAGAAGGCAGGCAAGGATGCGAAGAAGATCACGGCCGACGTCCCCGGCAATCTCAGCAGCAACCGGGACGCCACCTGGCTCTTCAATGGCCGGCTCAGCCCGGTCGTGCCCTATGCCCTTCGTGGCGGCATCTGGAACCAGGGCTTTGCCAACATGAACGAAGGCCTGGTTTATTATAACAACCTCCACAGCCTGATCCGTGGATGGCGGACGGTCTGGGAGCGCCCGAACCTGCCGGTCTATTTCCACCAGTTTTACAGCGCCTACATGAGCCCGGGCAAGGAGGACAACAGCCCTTCCATTCAAGGGACCGCAGAGATGCGTCACGGCACCTGGCTGGCCCGCGACATCCCCCACTCCGGCATGGCCTCACAAATCGATGTCACGGGCGGCATCCACTACATCAACAAAGCCGTGCCCGGTCAGCGCCTCGCCCTCCACGCCCTGAAGCATCAATACGACCTGAAGGACCTCGTCGTCGATGGCCCGATGTATAAATCCTACCGGGTCGAGGGCGACAAGTTGATCCTCGAATTCGACCACGCCGATGGCGGGCTGCTCGTCGCCGAGACCGAGACGAATGCCCGGACCAAACCGACGGAAATCGTGGACGGTGATCCGGCCTCCGCAGTGGCCGGCTTGGCCGTCCCCAAGATTATCCCCGATGGCGAGGATCGGGTGAAGCTCTTCTACCTGGCCGGAGCCGACCGCGTCTGGCACCCGGCTCAGGTTCACATCGATGGCGATAAGGCCATCGTCTCCGCCCCTGGCGTCAAAGAGCCCCGCGGTGTCTCCTACGCCACCGCGGGCGTTGGCTTCCAACCCAACCTCTACAACAAGGCCATGCTGCCCATGACGCCCTTCATCGTTTACGATCATGAGTTCGTCACCAGCGAGAACTGGCCGGACGAGAAGCTCAAAGTCGCCGGCGTAAAAATCGACCCCACAACCGTCGGCAAACTGCATGAATATTTTAAGATGCCGCTCCTGAGTGTGCAGTTCCGTGACGACGCGGTCTTCCAGGCCGATCAACCGGTTACCGTCTGGGGATCGACCCGCCAATGGGGCGAATGGCAGGACGAGCCGGAAGAAGGCGAATGCAAGGTTCACTTTGAGTTCGGCCCGGCAAGCGGCGCGGCACAAGGCAGGATCCGGAAAGTCATCGATGTCACCCCGGAGATGGCGGAGTGGCAAGTGGTCTTGCCAGCCTCCGAAGCCAGCGCGCAGCCCCACACCTTGAAAGTGCGGTTCACCATCGATGGCGAAATGGTGCACGAGCGCGTCATCACCGGCATCATCTTCGGCGATGTGTGGTGTGTCGTCACGCCCCCCAACATCAAGGTGCCGGAAGTGGCACCCTCGGGGCAGATCGTGCGCATGATCGAGAACCAGTCCAACCGCGACGGCCGGGCCGAGCCCAGCCGCTTTAGTATCTGCACCTCCCGCACGCCGAAGAACCGCCTCGCGGCTTACTGGAAGGAGGCTCATGGCCTCGCGGCTGCCATCGGCAACCAAATTTCCGCGAAAACCAGTCGCCCCGTCGGCATCATTTACCTGAAGGCCAGAAAGGACGTGCCGATCAAGAACTGGATCGCTCCGGCCTTCCTCAACGAAGCCCCCAGCCTGATGGAAGACTACAAGACCGTCGGCAGCCAGTATCCGCACAACCCCTACTACCTGGACAACGTGAGACGCTACCTTGCCGAGTGGAAAGCCTATTGGAAGGAATATATTCCTCAGATGATGGTGACCGGCACCGTACCAGACGGCAGCCAGTGGGGCACCTACCCCTCACCCAAAACCGACATCGGTGATTCCACGGCCTGCTTCGAGTACAACGTCTACATGCACTCCTTCACCCCGGCAGCGCTCAGCGGGATCGTCTTCATCAGCGGCCGGGAAATGGTTCCGGATGACCGCAAGCATTTTGCCCCGGAGATGGCCGCGCTGGCCAAAAGCATGAAGACGCGGTTCTCCATCCAGCCCGGCCCCGACGGTGGTTGGCAGACAGGGAACCGGGACATCCCCTTCATCTATACACTGCCCACCAAGACCCTGGCTCCGAACATTTCGACGCCGACCATCCGCGGGACGCATACCGCAGTTGAGGTCAATGACTGGTTGGATGCCACAGGAATCCTCTCTGAATTGTAGCACCTCCCCAAACCGGAGCACCAGTCGTGAATGGATGGCTACCGCCTTTTCCGAGGTGCCGGGTTTTTCGGGAGGTGGGTCTTCAGTTCTGTCACCACTGCTGCGTAGTCCGGATCGTCCGCAAGATTGTTCCACTCCATGGGGTCCTTCATGTGGTCGTAGAGTTCTTCGGATCCGTCGTGGTAGCGAATGTAGCGGTAGCGGGCGCCGCGCAGGCTGAACCCAAGCTCGTTGGCCGTGATTGCCGGGATGTCCGATGGCGCTTTATCCGGATTCTCGAGGTAGGGAAGAAAGCTCCGGCCATCGATGCTTCTTCTCGCGGGCAGGCGGCAGAGATCGATCAGTGTCGGGTAGATGTCCTGCAGGCTAACGGGGCTGGAAACGCGTCCGCCCCTTGTGATGCCCGGGCCTGCCAACATCAGCACACAACGGGACGATCGTTCCCAGAGGGTGAATTTTGCCCAGCGATACTTCTCTCCGAGTTGCCAGCCGTGGTCCGACCATAGCACGATGATCGTGTTGTCCCGGTGAGGCGATTTATCCAGGGCATCGAGAATGAGGCCGAGACAGTCGTCGGCGAAGTTGATATTGGCCAGGTAGGATTGGACGCTCTTTCGCCAGACCTGTTCATCCGATACAATTCGCTCTGCGACCGGACTGGGTCGCTTCACAGGTTCGCCGACATCATCGAGATCATCCTCCTTGATTTTCGGCAGCGTCAGGGAATCCAAAGGAAACTTGTCGTAGTATGCCTGCGGCACGTTCCATGGTTCGTGCGGGCGAAAGATGCCGCAGGCCAGAAAGAAGGGTTTCTCGTGCTCCTGTTGAAGGACCCCGGCGGCCCACTGGGCAGCTTGCCAGTCCTTCATGTCCGAATTGGGGACATCGACCGGAGCCCACCAGTCCAGGAACTCTTCGATCGTGCGCGGCGGCTTCTCGCAGTCCACCCCTTCCGGCTCGGGATTTTTCCAGTACCCGTTGTCAAAGACTTCGTCGTAGTCTCCATGATGGAAATGATGAAGGAGCTTTCCCGCACCCCACGACTTGTAGCCCTGCTGGCTGAAATATTGCGGGAGGGTGACGAGGCTCTTGAGATCGTCGTAGAGTCGGTGATGCCCATCGCTGTTATGATAGAGTCCCGTCGTGGCGGGCGCCTTGCCGGTCATCACCGCGCACCGCGTGGGCACGCAGGCGGGCGACGGGGTTGAAGCATTCGTAAACAACACGCCTTGCCTGGCCAGACGGTCCAGATTCGGGGTCTTGGTGTCGGGGTGCCCGCCCATGCACCCGATCCAATCATTCAGATCATCGATCGCAATGAACAGAACGTTGGGCCGACTGTCTTCAGCGATACACGGGAAAGCGAGGACCGTTGAAACAATCCAGATCAACATCAGGGTTCGTTTGTAGCACCTTGCTCTCATTCTGAACTTCTCCCAAGAATCATGGACAGTGACCAGCTTCGATCAAGTCCGGCCCGCCGGCATCCTTCCCTGGGAAGGAGTTAAGACAAACGCTTGATGAGCTGCTAAAGCCCGAGTTCAACCAGCTCCGGGGTCTTCTTCAGTGCCTTGATTTCCCGGATGCCTTTTCGCAAAGCGGCCAGCTTTTCCTCCTTGGCCCATTTGGGAAAGTCCTCGACGTGTTCGAAGTAGTATTCCGCCTTCTCTAGCAGCGGGATCGCCCGTTGCGCATGCGTGCCGTAGCGTTTCAGCATCTCGATGTATTTGGGCACCCTCTTCCGGCTCCCGTGCGGCTTCTGTGTCCGGATATGCGTGGCGATCATCTCAATGCCCTCGTCGATGAGGTTTCTACTGTAAAGCTCGAGTCCGGCATCCTGGATCTGACCGTCGAACATGATGCCGCTCGGAGCGCGCTCTCGAATCGCACGCTGGACGGCGGGCATGATCGGCCTCAACTCCTCCAGAGATAATTTCTCGTAAAGCGTCCTCAAATTGCCGCGGGTCCAACCGTCTTCGTTCTGCAGCGCGGATTCGATACCGGCGAGCAGGAGCTCCCGGTCCACCCCCTTGATCGAGCGACGAAGCATTCCGGTTCTCGGGTGAAACAGTGCTGCCACGATGTAGCGCTGCTCCATCGCGCGGGGATCCTCCTCGGTGGGACCGATCGCCATTCTTTTGAGCAAAACGGGCAAGGCGTTTTGTTTGGCGGGATCGCCGATTGCCGCCAGCGCTTCGGTGGCTTTGACGCGCAGCCAGAGATCATCCGCCTTCAGCGTCTCGAGCAGCTTGGGAATGGCTGGCTCGGCTCGTTCCCTCATGTGCCCCAGGGCGGTGCAGGCCCCTTGGCGCGCCTCCAATGAAGGTGAATCGAGCAACCGAATGAAGGGCTCGACGGGTGCGTCCTTCTGCTTGGCCAGAGCCTCCGCGGCACGTTCCCGGATGATGGGTGACCAACTGCTGAAGGCACTGAACTTGCCCTCCGCATAGTCCGGGTGACCTTCAACGATGAGCTTCGCGGCATCCTTCGGACCAAAGGGCGGGAGCACGAATGGCTTGCTGCCCGTCAGACGAATCGCCTTCCGAGGCATGGCATAGGCGATCAGATACATCCCGGTCGCATCCCAGTTGCCGTAGGAGTCCTTTTTCGCCTGTGGCGGTCCCTGGTGCGGGAAGCTGTGATCCCATTTCCGGGCAAGATCGAAATACCAGGCCCCGAACTCCTGCATCCAGGCCCCGGTGGCATGAGGCCCGCCACGTGCCACGCCCGGCATCGCCCAGGTGATGTTGAAGAAGTTCCCGGTATGTCCGGTGTCGCGCTCGCGACCATGCGCGGCGGTGCTCATTTTGGTGAAAAATCGGGTGGCTTCGGCATCGCCTAGTTGATCGAACAGGACCGCCGCCATTCCGTTTTTCCCATTGTCTTCGTGATACTTCATGTAGGGCGCATGGTCGCCGTAGGGGACACAACCCTTGCCACTGTAGAAGCGGAGCAGCGTGACGCTGCGCTCGATCGCCTTGACCACCTCGGGGTCTTTGACGCCGGCCTCGCGCGCCAGCACCATGCCGATCGTCAGCACCGCACCGGGCGAGTTCATCATGCCGTAGCCGGGAAGACGGCCATCGGGATTGGCAAACTTGTGCCCCCATGAACCGACCATGCTCTGTCCCTTGGCGGCTTCCATGGCGATCCGACGCAGACCGGGCAGGACGGAAGTGTCACCGGTTGCCAGGATATATTCGCCGAGAAACACCGTGACGTATCCATACCACCAGGTCGCGAACGACTCGGTGGAATAGTCCGCCGCCCACTCCGCCTCGCGCTGGATCAGTGGATGGTATTTCGGGTTACCGCTGGCCAGCAGTCCAAGGGCATTGAGCGAACGGACGATCGGGTTCTGTTTCCCGTAGCCCGGCTCCTTCATTCGTCCGGCGAGGGCCTCGCAACTTTGATTGAGAATCTCGTACGACTTCCCGCAATCATAGGGTGCCGTCGGACTGTAGGGGCCAAGGTTCTGCAGTTGAAGGATCACCTCCTCCGTCCCCCCCTGACGCCAGCGAGTCAGTGCCAGTTTGCCATCGGCAGCCTCCGCAGCGCTCAGGGCTTTGCCGATCTCCGTTCGTGGATCATGGCGGAAAGGCTGTCCGCCCACCCCCAGCAGCACATCGCCCCGCTTGAAGATGCCATCGGCCGGAGAGCCCTTGTCGACCTGGGTGATGTAAACCTGACGGGCTTGGTCGGTCGACAGCCGCCGCTGCGTGTGCATCCAGCCGCGCAGGCCGGTCGCCCCCAGATTCCAGTCCTTGGGCGCCTCCTTCACAGGGAGCGGCTCACCCTTCGTGAAATCCGGATTCGGAACGCCCGGCAGGCGCGCACTAAGTAAAAGGCTGATGAGAAGACCGGCGACGAACGCCGGTGAATTTCGCCCGAAGTTGACCATCATCCCACTACAGATTGTTTTCCGATCAGCTTGCATTATTTATTTTCTAACAAATTAAGGAGGGGGGTCATCCGCTCCTTGCTGTCTGCGAGCCCGCCGACGCGATTGCGCTGGAGCCAGAGCTTCTCATGACTCGCAAGCAGCGATCTCAGCTTCCCGGCCAGCCGTTGGCGTTCGGCTTCGGGCACCTTCGCCATCTCGTTCCCCTCAGCTGCCAAGCGGGCGTCAAAGAGGTCGCAGGCGAAAAGCACGAGCTCGGCGGAGTGACGGATCTCCTCGATGACGAGACCGCCATCGTCGCCGGGCAGGCGCGCCTTGCCCAGAGGCCTCATCGATTGCTGCACATGTTCCCGGATCCGGGTCACCTTTTCCGGAGTGAGCCATTTGAAATGGTTGATGGTCATTGGCAACTCGGGATCGAGCATGATCTTGGCCAGATAGGAGGTGTCCCCATTGTAGTATCCCTCGGGCACCGCGTAGGCATTGCCGACTTCACAAACCACCTTACCAATCACGCCCGCCTCATCGAAAAAGACGTAGCGGTCCAGTAGTGACGGAACATCTGCGTCCAGATTGCTTTCGACACACCAGCTCAAGCCCGCGCCGTAGACGAAGCCGGGAAACGGCGAGGCGTAGCTTTGCCAGGCACCGCGCGCACACCAGCTTGTGTTGAGCACACCGATGGCTCCGTGTTCCAGTCCGTGGGTCACTGCATTGCGGATGTTGTCAAAGGCGCGCTGGGTTCTTCCGGACAGACTGAGCCAGGCGGACGTGCCTGGACAGACGTAGAAGGGCACGCCGGATGCCTTGTATTTCCGGCATTCCTCGCCGTAGGGATGTTCGGGACGATAGCCCCAGACCATGGCGATGACGTTGTCGGGGAGTTCCGGAATCAGCTCCGGGTAGTGCCGGATGATGTCGCCCCAGAATTGCATGACCTTGCCGTGCTTCTCACAGACCGCGTGGATCTTGAGCAGGAAATCGAGATAGACCCGCCCGAAGCCGCGCTCCTCGACGAGTTCCCTGCTTCGCCCTCGGCCGAGGTCGTGGGTCTCGTCGCAACCCACGTTGACCTGACCACTGGTGAAATGCGGGATCAGTTGCCCCAGCAGGTCGTCGACCAAGGCGATCGAACGCGGATCCGTGACGCAGAGCGCTCGTGGAAATTGCCAGCCACTGCCGGTTTGGAAGCCATCCGGCGCTTCGGCGAATTGTCGGTAGGGCTCGTGCTTGAGCCAGCGCTCCATGTGCCCGAAGGTGTTCTGGTTGGGCACGAGTTCGATGAAGCGCTCCCTGCAATAGGCATCGAGCGCCCGGACCTGCTCCGGGGTCATCGGGCTGGCATCCTTCCAAACCACCTCGTGGCCTTTGTAGGCAAAGCTGTGCTCGGTGTAGAGTTGCAACTGGTTGATCTTCCAGGAGGCGAAGTAATCGACATACTGATAGAGCGTCTCCATGGTCGGGATCTTGTCCCGCGAGACATCGAGCATCACGCCACGGTTCGGGAAGTCGGGCCAGTCGCTGATCTTCATGCAGGGAATCGGCTGGCCCGCCGGAATCTGCTCAAGGATCTGACCGAGGGTGAGCACGGCATACCGGAGCCCGGGCGCATCGTGGGCATACACGCTGAGCCGCTTGTCCGTGACCGAGATCCGGTAACCGTCCTGCTGCGGCACCAGCTCGGGGCTGAGGCGAAAGATGATGTTGCAGCGCTGCGGATCCCACTCCGCCGTCGTTGACGTGGAGAGGCCCTGCTTCTTCAGGACCGACCGAAATTGCACCGCAATGCGCCCGACTTCCGCCTGCCCGGCATCCGGTGCCCAGATCAGGTTTTGCCCGGCCGGAGAAAAAACTTCGCCGACCAAACTGAAGGCTCGCGGGGCCGGAAGAAGCTCAAAGTCCCTGTTCCCACCCGAAGATGCCTGCCCTCCATGGGCCATCGCGGAAAAAATGGTGAATCCTAACAAAACGAGCACCCGAACCCTGAAGAAACTGGCTTGCCTGATCAATCCACTCATAAGCAAAGTTTGCCTGGACGAGTAAGAACACAAAACCAACATGCCGCAAGGGAAGCTTTCGGAGGCATCATGCAGTCCTTGTTCTGCAATTCCCTTGACTCTCTGAACATGAAACGTAACCCCCTCACCCCATCGTTGTTCAGTTCATCACAGCAGTGAGGGCATGGCTTTTCCCCGCCGTGGTTCTGGCATTTGCCACAGCCACCGGGCTTTCGATGGCCTTTGGCCGGAGCGCCGCGATTGCGAACAAACCCAACATCGTGATCATCGTCTCCGACGATCAAGGCTATGGGGATCTGGGCTGTTACGGCTCCGGGGAAGCGGAGACACCCAACCTTGACCGGATGGCGAAAGAAGGGGTAAGGCTCACGGATTTCTATGTCACCCACCCCGCCTGCACCCCCTCCAGGGCCGGTCTTCTGACGGGCCGCTACGCCCAACGCTGCACGGCCAACTGGGCATTGATCAACCGGAACCACCCGGCATTCAACGACGAAAAGGAGTACACCGGCGGGATTCCAGCCTCGGAGGATTTCCTGTTGCCAGCGGTACTGAAGGAGGTGGGTTACCGAACCGGATGCTTCGGCAAATGGCATCTTGGCCACGGACAGGGACAGAAACCATTCGACCGGGGCTTTGACGACTCACTCATCAGCGCGATGGGATACGTCGATTGCTTCACGGGGCGGTTTTTCGGTCACCCTGACATCTTCAAGAACGGAGTGGTTCAGGATTTCAGCGGCTACACCAACGATGCCTACGTCGATGCCGCCATCAAGTTTGTTGAAGCCAGCAAGGATCACCCGTTTTTCATCTACCTGCCCTTCAACGCGGTGCATTCATCGCCTCCCACGGAGGAACGGCCATACCCCATGGTCCAGGCACCGGCGGAGGACTTGAACCATTTCAAGGCCAAGGGCTTTTCCGGTCACCGCCTGCACTACCTCGCCGCGTTGCACCGCATGGATCAGGGGATCGGAAGGCTGGAGACCGCCCTCGAGAAGAATGGCGTGGCGCAGAACACCCTGGTCATCTTCTTTTCCGACAACGGCGGGCACCACAAATTCGGGGCCGAAAACTCTCCCCTGCGTGGGCAGAAGGCGACCCTGTTGGAGGGCGGAATCCGGGTCCCCGCCATCGTCAAATGGCCGGGCGTGCTGCCACCGGGGGAGCTTTGCGAAGAACCACTGATGCAATTGGATTTCTTCAACATGTCGCTTGCCGCGGCAAAAGCCAGCGTCCCCTCCAGTCGCAGGCTGGATGGCAAGAATCCGACCCCCACCCTGAAAGGAGAAGCCGCGTCGCCCCACGACAGACTGGTGTTCCAGTTTCACCAGTCCGTGGCCGTGCGGGAGGGGCGCTACAAGCTGTTCCGACCTCATGGAGCCCATGCGGGTTATGAATTGTACGACCTGGAAAAAGATGTCGGAGAAACGGAAAACCTCGCTGTTGAACACCCCGATGTCGTCCAGCGCCTCGCTGCAGATCCGCTTCTGGAAGAACTGGAGGCGCTGTTTGAGGCGACTCCCCGTGAGTAGACCGATTCCTCTGCCCCGGAGGGAAGATGGGAAAGTCAGCTCGGCGACTGCCATTCGCTCTATCCTAGAAATGGAAACAGAAAGATGCCAGTTTGTAATGGGCACGCATTTCCAGGTTCGTAATGATGCGGCAGTTTGACGTCTTCGACATCAGACAGCGAACAACCATGGACAGCGAACAACCATGAACAGACTGGCCCCCATCGTAAGCTTAGCGCTGACTCTTTCAGCCTCCGCACACGCAGCGGTGCTCGCATCCACGGATTTCAATGACAGCACCGCTTCGGGCAATACGAAATCCAATCTGAACTGGAGTCTCAATGGCATCAATGATCCCGGAAACCTGTCGGTCTCTGAGTTTGGCGGTGGAGCGGTCAACCTGTTTAATGGTCAAACCCTGACTCAAGACTCATTTACCCCGGCACTCAATGTCGCGAATCTCAACACCTCTTGGACTTTCGATATCCCGATCACAGTCTCCTCGGGCTTTGATGTGACATTGACGGACGTGACTTTCAACGCGCTCTCGGTGAGTGGAGGTGAAGCGGAGAATCCCAATCGCCAGAATGACTTCACGGTGTCTTTGCTCAACCCAAGTAATGGCTTGGTCGAGGCCATCACGATCGCAGACACAGTCGCCGGCTCAGGTTCACAACCGCTGGTCACTTTCGACTTCGTCGATGTTGCGCTGGATCTACCCGGCACCTACACCCTGCGGATTCGCGGTGGGGACTATACCGGCACCGACACATCAGGCAACCACACCGGTCTGGACAACCTCACCATCAACGGCACCGCGATTCCAGAACCCTCGTCATTTGCCCTGCTGGCTCTCGCTGCTTTGGCTGCCATCGGTCGCCGCTCGAGGCCTTAGTCGTGCGAGGAGAAACCACAGTCTCTTGTGGGCGACTCATCCCGAAGGATCCACTCTCAAAAGAACCCGGCAACACCTTACGAGAACGTCTTCCCCATCCCCGATGGCCCGACTCGCCAGTTCTTCCGGATTCAATATGAGTTACAATATCTCAACTTCCGGGAAATTCAGGACAAGCACGAAGGGTCGGTTTGGAATACAGATGGCGCGAGCCACTGGATTGCCTGCATCTTCAGGGTGGACTTCTACGGTTTGCGCGCCATGGGTGGCGGGCGGGCAAATCATGGTGGCGGGCGGGCAAATCATGGGGCTGGTGGATGAGATCGCTGCGTTTTTGCTCAATCGTGGATGTCGATCCACTCATTCGCAATGCCTTGCGAGGAGGCCCGCCTCCCCCGCCAGAGAGGCCCGCCCTCCCGCCAAGCATCTCTCATCCTCCATCTCCTATCGCCGCCCCGGGAATTCGTGAACACGATCTAGCACTTGTTGAACAAGAGAACCCGTATGAAACTCCACCAGATCATACCAACCATCCTGTTGCTCCACCCGGCCCTGGCCGCCCAAAGCGTGCCTGCGGAGGCCTGGGATGACCCCTCCATTCTTCAGGTCAACACCCTGCCACCGCATGCCCGGATGATGACCTTTCCGTCGCTGGAAGCCGCACAGGTCGATGACGAGCGCCTAAGCCCATGGGTTCACTCTCTCAACGGCAACTGGAAGTTCCAGTGGTCCGAGAACCCGGCCAGCCGCCCTGCCGAATTTCACAAGATCGACTTTGATGACACCGACTGGGGCACGATCCCGGTGCCCTCGAACTGGCAGGCCCACGGCCATGGCATCCCGATCTACACCAACGTGAAATACCCCTTCCCGGTCGATCCGCCGAAGGCCCCGCGTGAATTCAATCCCGTCGGCAGCTACCGCCGCAGCTTCAGCCTCCCGGATGGCTGGGAGGGCCGCCGCACCCTGATCCATTTCGCGGGGGTGAACTCGGCCTTCTACCTCTTTGTGAACGGCAAGAAGGTCGGCTACAGCCAGGGCAGCCGCACCCCCGCGGAGTTTGACATCAGCCAATATCTCGTGCCGGGCGAGAACCAGTTGGCGGTCGAAGTCTACCGCTGGTGCGACGGCTCCTATTTCGAGGACCAAGACTTCTGGAGGCTCGCGGGCATCTACCGCGATGTCTACCTGTGGTCCCGCGACGACACCGGGATCGAGGACTTCCATGTCCGCATGGACCTCGACGAGCAATACCGTGATGTGACGCTCGCCATCGATTTCAAATGCTACGGGGACACGACGGGGCAAACCGTTCGCGCCACGCTCACCGCGCCCGACGGCCGGCAGGTCTTCGAGCGCAAGCTCTCCGCTGACGAAGGCGGACTATCCGAAGTCATCAGCAATCCCCTGAAGTGGACCGCGGAAACGCCCCACCTCTACCAACTGCACCTGAGCCTGCTGGATGCCAAGGGCGCCGTCGTCGAAGTCATCCCCTGGAGCGTGGGATTTCGGGAGGTCGCGATCATCGACGGCGTGTATTGCATCAACGGCGTGCCGGTCAAAATGAAAGGGGTCAACCGCCATGAGACACACCCCGACTCCTGGCACAACATCCCGCGCGAAAGCATGCTGGAGGACATCCGGATTTGTAAGCAAAACAACATCAACGCCATCCGCACCTCGCACTATCCCAACGATCCCCATTTCTACAAGCTCTGTGATCGTTACGGCATCTACGTGATGGACGAGACCAACAACGAAACCCACGGCAAGCGGGAACTCTCCGGTCAGGAAATCTTCGTTCCCATGCAACTCAACCTGATTGAGCGCATGGTTCAGCGTGACAAGAACCACGCTTGCGTCGTGATCTGGTCGCTGGGCAATGAGGCCGGAGGCGGTGCCGGCCCGAAGGCAATGTATGACTGGGTCCATGCATTCGATCCGAGCCGCCCCGTCCATGCCGAGTTTTCCAACGAAACCGCCGACGTCGCCTCCCGCATGTACGCGGGACCGGGCACCTTGCTGGGTCGAAAGCAGAAACCCTTCGTGCTCTGCGAATACACCCACGCCATGGGCAACAGCAACGGCAACCTGAGCGAATATTGGGATCACATCTACGCCGAAAGGCATCACATGGGGGCTTACGTCTGGGACTTCGTCGACCAGGGCCTGCGCCAGCCGGTGCCGGAGGCATACCGCGACCGCATCGGTGTCGGCCCGGTCAAGGACAGCTTCTTCGCCTACGGAGGATGGTGGGAAAATGCCAAGGGCATCTGGAACAAGGGCAACTTCTGCATGAATGGCCTGGTCGCCTCGGACCGGACCCCGCACCCGGGACTGGGTGCCATCAAATACATCTACCGCAACGTCCACACCACCCCGGTGGATCTCAGCGCCGGCAAGCTGAGCGTTCGCAACTGGTTCGATTTTTCCAACCTGAAGGACAAGGTCGATGGCCGCTGGCAGGTCCTGAAGGACGGCGCGGTGATGGCGGAAGGCGAGATCCCCGGGCTGGATGTCCCGGCGCATGCCACCGCCCCCCTCACCCTCAAGCTGCCTGAGATTCCCTCCGACTGCAGCGCGGAATATTTTCTCAACCTCAGCTACACGGCCAAAGAAGGCGACTCGCCCCTGGTCCCTGCCGGCCACGAACTCGCCTGGGAGCAGTTTCCATTGCACGCCGCCCCGGCGACATCCTTCGGCAAGGTCGGCGGTGAACTCGCCGTCGACGAGGATGGTGATCTCACCCGCATCAGCGGCAATGGGTTTTCTGCCACCTTCGACAAGCAACAGGGCACGCTCACCGACTTCCAGTATCAGGGCAAAAAACTGCTGTGCGAGGGCCCACGACCGGAGTTCTGGCGCGCCTATACCGACAACGACCGCAAATCCTACAAACGTCACTCCAATGACAAGTGGAAGCATGCCGGCGACAACTGGAAGCTTCAGACCTTCAAGGTCACCAGGAATGACTCCGCCGTTGTCATCCAAACCAGCGCCCTGCTCCCGGAGCTCTACGACGCCCGGCTGGATATCGCCTACACCATTCATCCCAACGCGGCGATCGATGTCGAATACAACTACCAGCCCGGCAAGGTGCCCGAGAAGGAGGAGTACCCCGAACTCAAGGCTCCTTTCCGCTACGGGGTGAAACTCCAACTCCCCTCCGGGATGGACCGGGTGAAATGGTATGGACGGGGTCCCGAGCCGACCTACAGCGATCGCAAGTTTGAACGCATTGGCCTCTATGAAGACACGGTCGACGGCCTCTGGGTCGACTACCCCCGCCCCCAGGAAAACGGCAACCGCAGCGAAGTCCGCTGGTTGACGCTCAGAGATCCGGAGGGCCACGGGCTGCGCATCAGCGGCATGCCTGAACTGAATTTCGCCGCCCGCCACTATTCGAGGCAGGTGATGGAAAGCGCCGCCTACAGTTTCGAGATGGAGCGCG
Source organism: Haloferula sp. A504 (assembly GCF_044385805.1). Lineage (NCBI taxonomy): Bacteria > Pseudomonadati > Verrucomicrobiota > Verrucomicrobiia > Verrucomicrobiales > Verrucomicrobiaceae > Haloferula > Haloferula sp. A504. The sequence continues at coordinate 61,861 of NZ_JBISBU010000022.1, read as the reverse complement.
CCGATGTGATCCACCTCAACCTCGACAAACAGCAGACAGGCGTGGGCGGCAACAACAGCTGGGGCACCCCTCCCATGCCGGCCTACCAACTCAAGAATGAACCGACGCAATTTCAATTCCGCATCGAAGCGCTGACCCAGTGAACGGATGGAACCCCTTCGAATCACCAGGCTTGCGGCGCTTCGACATCACGCCGCAACATCCTGTCAAAAAGGGGCCGCTGACGAAACATCGGCCGACCCGCCACAGGCGCGGCCCTGGGCAGGCACCGCAGCCCATTCAAACCAAAGCCAATGAACCCCATGCGACACCTGTCGTCCAAACGTCGCCACCGCAATCCGCTGCGCAAAGTCCTGCTATGCCTGGTCTTGTCCATGGCATCCCACGGGTCGGCCCAGTCGCCCGCACTGCAAGACGCCTTTCAAGATCCACCCAATCCCGCCCGGCCGGGTGCCTACTGGTATTTCATGGACGGCAACCTGGACCGCGAGGAAATGACGCGCGACCTCGAATCGATGAAGGCTGCGGGAATGGGACATGTGGTGTGGCTGGAGGTCAACGTCGGTGTGCCAAGGGGACCCGTCGAGATGCTTTCGCCGGAGTGGATGAAGCTATTGCGCCACGGGGTGGACGAGGCCCGCAGACTCGGCATCGATGTGACTCTCGGGGTGGGCCCGGGCTGGACGGGGACGGGCGGACCCTGGATCAAACCGGAGGAGTCGATGCAGCATCTCGTCTACTCCGAAACCACGCTCAAGGGACCGGCAACGATCAAAGAAAAACTCCCGATCGCCCCGCAGCGGGCCCGTTGGTGGAAGATGCTCGACGTCGACTTTTATGAGGACGTCGCGGTTTACGCCTTCCCCGCCACCGAGGTGACCCTCGAAGACGCGGATCAGGTCGCCTTCTATCAACGCTCCGATTACATGCACGGTTCGGCGGCCTTTTTAAGTGGTCCGGCCATCCCCGCCATCAATCCGGAGGAGCCGGCCATCGATCCGGAAGCCGTCATCGACCTGACTGGACATCTCAACGCGGAGGGCATCCTCGAATGGGAGGTGCCCGCCGGTGAATGGACCGTCCTGCGTTTCGGCCGTCGCTCCAACGGCACCAGCAATCGCCCGGCATCCTTCCCCGTGGTCGGGCTCGACCACGACAAATTCAGCCGGGAGCTGCTCGAAAAGCACTTCGAGCACTACTGCCAGAGACTGATCGACGCCGCCGGGCCAGGTGATCCGGATTCGCAGGGTGGCCTCGTGGCCCTGCACCTCGACAGTTGGGAAATGAACGCCCAGAACTGGTCCCCGGGCTTTCTCGATGCCTTCCAAAAGCGTCGCGGCTATGACTTCACCCCCTGGCTGCCGACCCTCTCGGGTCGCGTGGTGAAGGACCGGAAACTCACGGAGCGCGCGCTCTGGGACTTCCGCCTCACCATTCAGGAACTCATGCTGGAAAACTACGTCGGTCCCCTGCGGGAAATGAGCCATGAGCGCGGCTTGAAGTTTTCCATCGAGCCCTACGGAGGCAACCAGAGCAACGACCTCGAATACGGTGCCTACGCCGATGTGCCGATGTGTGAATTCTGGAGCACGAAGTATGACACCTCCTACTCCGCGATCGAAGCGGCCTCGATCGGCCATACCCTCGGCCTTCCGATCGTTTCATCGGAAGCGTTCACCGGCCACCGCGATGAAAAGGGCCGCCACTACCCCGCTTCGCTCAAGAACCAGGCCGACTGGGCACTGGCCATGGGCGTCAACCACTTCCAATTTCACACCTTCACCCACAAGGCCCTCGGCGAAAAGGCCCGGCCCGGCATGACCATGGGCGGCTGGGGCGTGCGCTGGGATCGCGGACAGACCTGGTGGCCGATGGTGGACGGCTTCCACACCTACCTCAGCCGCTGTTCGCATCTGCTCCAGCAGGGCACCACCGTTTCCGATGTCCTCTACCTGACGCCGGAAGGTTCGCCCCACACCTTCATCCCGCCAGAGAGCGCCCTCGCCGGAGCCGGCAAACTACCCGACAAAAAGGGCTACTCCTTCGACGGCTGCTCCCAGGGCATCCTGAAGCAAATGGTCGTCAATGGAGATCGGATCGGCGTGCCGGGGGCAACCCAGTACCGCCTGCTCGTCCTTCCCCGCTTCGAGACCATGACGCCGGACTTGCTGCGCACCATCATCGGCCTGGTCGAGAACGGGGCCACGGTCCTGGGTTACCCGCCCAGCGCCTCCCCCAGCCTGAGCAACTATCCGAAATGGGATCAGGAGGTGCGCCGTCTCGCCGAAGAACTCTGGGGCAAAGCCCCCTACCCGCAAGTCCGCAAGTTCGGCAAAGGACAGATCCTTCTCGATGCGGGCGCTGCCGAATTCCTCGCCGGAAAACCCGAGGCGACACGAGAAAAAAACAAGATCAGCATCTATCCGGATTACGGGCTCACCGCCGGCATTCTTCAAAGCCTCGGCCTGGATGAAGACTTCAATTCCGAAGTACCACTGCGCTTCACCCATCGGCGCACGCCAGAGGCGGACATCTACTTCGTCTCCAACCCCTCCGAGGAGCCGGTCGAAACCAGCGCCTTTTTCCGCGCCCGCAGCGACCAGCCGCAGCACTGGGACCCCATCACCGGCAAGATCCGCGCCCTCCCCGAGTTCAGCCCGGAGAAGTCCGGGACGCGCATCCCCCTGCGTTTCGAGCCTCTGGAGAGCTACTTCGTGGTGTTTGCTCACGCCGCCTCCAAGCGCAGGGAATCGGCAGGCGGGGTCAACTTCCCGAAAAGCGAAGCCCAGATGACCCTTGAAGGCCCCTGGGAGGTGAGCTTCGACCCAAACTACGGCGGCCCGGAGAAGATCACCTTCGAGGCGCTCAAGGATTGGACCCAGTTTGAAGAGCACGGCGTCCGGTACTATTCCGGCATCGCCACCTACCGGAAGCGCTTCGAGTTCAAGCGAAACGGGACGGGCGCGGGTTCAACAACCTACCTGGAGCTCGGCACCGTGCACGACATCGCCCGGGTCAGACTCAATGGTCAGGATCTGGGAGTGGTCTGGTGCGCGCCCTGGCGGGTCGACATCACCGGGGCACTCAAGGGCGGCGTCAACCAACTCGAAATCGAGGTCGCCAACCGCTGGTCCAACCGCCTTCTGGGCGACACCCAGGCCCCCGACAAGGATGCCCGCACCCTGAAGTGGGACTCCGGCCTGCTCGGTGGAAAAGCACACAAGGCCGGTCGTTACACCTTCACCACCTCGCCCGGTCCCGGCGAACTCTTCCCCTCGGGCCTGCTCGGGCCGGTCAGGATCATGGACTAGGTTCACCCCCTTGACCACAAGGCCGCCAACAACAAACCACCACACGCGATGGCCGGTGGAGGTCCCGTCATTGGTCCCTGCTCTCCGACGGGCGTGCCGCAATGACGTGGGTGTCGATGACCTTGCCATCGACGTCGAAGACCTCGACGGTGAGAGCTTCCCTCGTGAAGGAGAGCAAGTGGAAGTGTTGGACCCGATCCGTCATGCCGGGTGACTGGATGTACCATCGGTCCTTCTTCGGCCAGCGCTGGTCGTTGTCCAATCCGCCCTCGCCGATATAGACGACGCCCGTTGGATCGTGCTTCCCGTCCCGAATCGGAACCGTCCGCTTGAGGACATGGCCATCCGCTTCGCAAGCAAGCGTGAGATTGTGCTTTTCAAAGAGAGGCACCCAGTTTTGGCGTCCGCCGCTGGGGCGCTTCACGGCAGGATAGACCGGATCGTGGTAGTGGGCCACCTTCCAGCGGTTGTCGTGTGCCTCGGCCAAAGCTGCGGCAAGAAACTCCTGCTGTGCGCCGCCTGTCCCGACGCCCTCATGCCCTCCACAGGTGTTGAGCGCGACCCATAGCACTTCAGAACTCAGGCGTGTGGCATAGTAGTGGTTCCCTTTGCCACCGGGAAAGCCCATCACCTGACCGAAGACGGGCCCCATGTCATGATTGCCATAGGCCGGCATCAGCGGGAGCACCCGGCCGGTGGAAGTCGTGGTGAGCTGATAGATTTTCAGCATCCCCTCCCATTGCCAGGGCGCATCACCGGTCCCGACAAAGTCCCCGCCATGGGCGAGAGCCAGGATGGAATCATCTTCTTCAAACTTTTTGGAGATGAGCTTATAAATGTGATGCGATTTTCTGGAATTGCCCTGGGAATCACTGCCATAAAACATTTTGAATGGTTTGTCTTCCGCCGGGGCGGTCTTGAAGTGGTATTCTTTCGAAATGGCGCCATCACTGGAGAACACGAAATAGTAGATCGTGTCGGGCTTGAGGTCCTTCAGCTGGGTGTGGTGATAATACAGGCTCGGCTCCTTCGATTTGGATTTCTCATGGACGTGGTAAGGTCCGGTCTCCGTGCTCACTTGACTGTGCCTGTAGTTTTCAAGAACGCCCCCGTGGCTTTCGGTATCGTAGTAGACACGGTGATCCGTACCCTCTTCTTCAGTGTCCCAGCAGACCATGGCGCGAGTTTGCGGGTCGTTCGTCCAAATCACACGAAGGTGCTTGACGACCTCGGCCTCGTCGGGGCCGGAACGGCCTGTGGCATCCTCGCCAAAGGCCTGCAATGACAGGCACAAGGCCATCATCGACGCGAACATCAATTTGAATGAAGACGTGAACCATTTCATGGGGTAGCGGAGTTCGGTTTGTTATTACTGAGGCGGATCGTGAACGGAAATTTCGCCATCATCCTTTCACATGCACGTAGAGCTCGTAGACAGGCACGTAGTCCTTGTTTCTTTCCAGCTCAAAATTCTCCTCGATCATGAGAAACCTCCTGCCACCAACGGTGAGGACCTTGAAGTGATAGGCCTGATCAATGAAGGGCTTGAAGGCCATGTTTCCGGAATGCTTCATGGTCTTTCCATACCTCCAGGAAACGCCGCCGTAGACATTGATGATTTCTGATCCCTCCTTGACCCGGAAGCCCGCGCCAATGTCCTTGGACTCCGGAGACGGCAGCCCTCTCAACTTTATGTAGCGCTCGATGAACTTGATGGCCTCCTCCTCGCTCTTGATTTTCTCTTTGCGAATTCTCAGTGGGAGCCAGCCGCCAACCAGTTCTTCGTTGAGTTGGAATTCACCCCCGAACACGTATTTGTCCTCTTCCCGGCCGCTGATGACCCATTTCGTGGTGATTTTCGGCATGGCATCCAGAAAGTGTTGCCCCTCCTCGGAGAATCCGATGAGACTGGCGATGTTTGCCCGCTTGATTCCTCCTCCACCGGGAACCACGAAAATCCCCCGCTCGCTGACCATCTCATTGGGCAGGTCACGGTAAAGCGGCTTCAGCACCTCCACGGCATACTCGCGCATTTCGGGAGTTCCCTCCGTCTTGAGTTGACTGGTGATCATGCCGGTCCGTGTGACAATCGGGTAGGCGGTGGCCTTCGAGAGAGCTTGAGCCACGGGAGGAAACACCGTCCTGTAACTTTGCGGGTCGGCGAAGAGCTGCTTGCTCGTCGAGATCGCCGATCCCTGGATCCAGTGCTCCTCGTGAACGATCAGGGAAGCGAGCAGGTCCCTGAATTCGCGCAACTTATCCAGATCGGCATGGGCCAGCACGCCCAGGGCCCACTGCTTGACGAACCAGGAAGTTTCGCGATCCCGGATCAACTCCTCGACCCGGCTCCACATGGCGGGCGTGACCCGGTCGGGGTCCATGTTGTTTTTGCGCCAGGTGCCGAGATACTCGTGGAGGGCCATGATTCCCATGTGCTGCAGTCTCGCATCCTCCGACTCCAGGAGACCCATGATGGTGTGATCCTTTCTCAGCCGCAGCGCCGCGTACATGGCGGCGTTGCGGTGGCCGATTTCCGGGTGGTGGAGGTAGGTCACGATGTCCTGATCGGAAACCTCATCGCTCTTCATCAGCTCTTCGACGGCCTTGCCGGCATGTTGGCGGGGGTCTTCCTTCGCGATGTCCCCGACCGCATGAACGGGACCCGGACTGTTCACCAGCGCGCTGTTCTCCCCGCGCACCGGCTTGGCCGAGGCGAAGTCGTCATCGGCCGCAGTCCCCCAGGGACGAGCCGGCAGCTCATGGGTTTTGGCGTACTTGCTGGGTGCGCCGAACAAGAAGAGCTTCCTTCGCGGCAGGGTGTAGGTCAGGGCAAAGTAGTTGCCCCAGGCGAGTTCATTCTCACCCGCGCCCTCGTTGTAGCGGTCTCCGGATGCCCCGCCGACACCGATGCTGCCGGTGTGCCGGCGGGAGAGTTCCATCACCCACTTCCTCTCATCCAGATAGGCGCGGTATTGTTCTGGACGCAAATCCTTCATCAGAGCCATTGCGCTCGACTTCCAAATCTCGCCGATGCCTCCTCCCGTGTGACCCACACTGTAGGTGTTGATGCCATAAAAGCTTTTCATGGCGCTGATCTGGGCGGCTTTGTGATAGATGGATCGGTGTCCATCGGGCGTCAATCGACTGGCCGCCGCCATCGCCAAGGCGAGACCGCTGGTCTTGCCATTGCAGTCGCCGTAGCCGACCTTCGGGGTGTAGTCGCCGTAGGGCACGCTCCCGCGTCCTGCAAAGCGGTAAAAATGGCGCAGCGAGCCCTGCAGGGTGGCCTCGTCCACGTCCACCCCGCAGGTCTTTGCCAGCAACAGGAAGGTGAGGCAATGCACCCCTGCGGCATTCAGGTGTCCTCCCGCCTGGTAGGTGTAGGAGCCGCCCCTTCCGGCCCACCCCCCATTGTAGATGCGGTCCCGGAGATCATCGGCGGCCTTCTGGATCATGGGCAGGACCGACGAATCCCCCGTTCGCAGATAGTATTCACACACCCCGATCCCGCGGTAACCGATTTCCCAGTTGATGCTGCCGACTGTCTCGCGCTTCTTCATCCATCCACGAACGACCTCGAGATCCTTCTCCTCGCCCGTGGAGAGCAGGAACAGCACCGAGCCCCACTCCTTCTCGCCGACCTCGGCGATCCGGTCGGCCAGGTTCCGAACAATCTTGTCGGATTTTTTGCAGTTAAGCGGCCAGGTCGGACTGTAACTTTCCATCACCGGGATCGTGACCCTGACGAGGCCTTTGTCCCGAATGGCGAACCTGAGGACCCCGTCACTCGCCTCCGCATCGGTGATCAGCTCTGCCAGGATCAGGCGCGGGTCGCGCTTTTCGAGTTTGACGCCATTGATGCTCTCGATCATCTGCCCGCTCTCCAGTTGACCCGTTCCGGCCGCGGGCGAGCCCTCCTCGACATTGAGGATCTTCATCGACATCTCGCCTTGATGGTTGTGGATCGAGATGCCGATCCCGACGGGTCCGAAACTTTTGATCTGCCAGTTCGCCCGGGGATAGGGCTGAAAGAAGGGCTCCTCCTCGTAATAATCGCCCTTCGCCATGGTCATCGACAAGCAGAGCGATACGGTTGAGAGGGCCAGGATTCGGAAACAGGTCTTGATGCTCGCGTTCATGGATTGCTGTCGACTTCGGTTTTCTCAGCCCTGCCGGGCGACTCTTCGGTGGTTTCCCCAGAGTGGCGATTTGGATGCGACCGTGTGGTCAGATGAGTTGCATGGATCAAATCGGTCCCATGCGGCGCAAGGTTTTTCCATCTGTGCAATCAGGGTGTTGAAGCTGCTTGATCCGTCATCGAGAACGCGGGGTTCCGATCAATCCAACCGCACAATTGACACTGCCTTCATGACTGAATTTCAGGGATTTACGGGCTCTAAACGCGGTCATTCAGCTCAAGAGAATCGTCTCCCGACGTGATGGCTTCTCAGGCGATTCAGCCCGAATCTGACTTAGTTCCGAATACAGCTACGTACGGCGATCGGAGTTGCTGAATCGCCATGTCCTGTGTCTTGCACGTCATCACTGCATCCATGGTTGATGCGGACGATCTCAAGGCCGGGGAACCGCCCAGCCCGTCCTGATGATGCAGTGGCCGCATGCCGGGCAAGGCCGGCAGATCACCCGCTGGCTATTCGCCGCGCGGGATCAGCTCCATCTCGTGCAGGCTCAGCCCGTATCGACCACCGGGCGGATGGATCTTGAGCGGCTCGACCAGCAGGCCGTTGCCCTCGTTGGCGAAGTTCGCCGAGTAGCAGAGCCACATCTTGCGACCGTCCCCGCCGATGAACTTGCTGGGCACATTGAGGAAGTAGGCCTGCTCCCCGAAGTCCTTCATGTAGGCGACCATCTTCCACGGTCCCGTCAATTCATCGGCCTCCAGGATGTAGGAAGTCATCCTGGTCACCGTCGGCCAACCATCGGTCACGCACATCAGATACTTCTTGAGCCCGGGCACCCAGGTGGCCGTCACGCAGCCCATGTGGTTGTTCCATTCGAGCAAGGGCCGGATCTTCGAAAAATCGCCCGTCCAGACTGGATCCCCTCCCGTATCATGCCCGGCGAAGAACTCGTAGGCACTGAGGTCGTTGATGGTTTGCGGCGAGGGCGTGACGCGCGCCAGATAGACCTGGTCGGCGCTGATCCAACTGAGGTTGCCGTGATTGAAGGTCCTGCCCTTGAGTTGCTTGCGAGCCGCGGCCGCCGGGGCCTTGAGTTGAGGGTCGGCCTCCTCACCCCGCCGGACTTCCATGCGGATCGGTTCCTCGCAGACCCCATCGTGGATCACCAGCCCGCTGCCATCCTCCGCCGGGCGGATGCAGGGGCGGGGTTTCGGATCGTTCTCCTCCGCGCCCATGCCGATGAGGTAGGCCTTGCCGTCGGGCGAGTGCTCCATGTTGCGGCCGAAGTCCACGAACTTGGGCGCCCCCATTCTCACCGGACCGAGGAATTGGCCCGGCTCGGGAAACAGGGGCTCGGTGGCCGAATGGGGCGACGGCTCCCAGGTTTTCCCGAGGTCGCGCGAAATCTGGAATCCCGGCATCGGACCCAGCACCGGCCAGTTCCAGCTCAGACCCTGATGCCGATAACTCGCGCTCGGCCCCAGGCAGTAGGTGCCGTAGTACCAGATGCCGTCGTGGACCAGCGATCCACAGGGGTAGCGGCCCCGATAGGGCGTGGCCAGGGCCTGCTTGGGCGGCGAGGTGTTGCGGATCTCCAGTTTGAGCGGATCGTCGCCGATCATCACGGCATGGCCGGTCTTGAAACCCGACTTCACCCCTCCCCCGGAACTGCATTTGACCCCGTCGGTCACCCCGTCGGTCCACGGGGAATACAGATTCCCATCGGCGGCCCATGACGGGTAGAAGGTGTCGCCGACGTGATAATCACTGTGCCTGCCGGTGAAGCGCACCCCCGCGAAGTCCTCCGACATTTCGAAGGGGCAATCCTGCGGCACCTGCTGCCGCCATTCGGCGACCCCCTCCCCCGCCAGCAACGAACGCAGGCTGAGAACGCAGGCAAGGCCGATGAAATGGGATCGTCGATGCATCGATGGAAATGGGATCACCCCACCAGCGGCCAGCCCTCGCGGCAGGCCTTGAACCGCAGTTCCTGGCCCTTGGCGCTGATGGTGACCTTTGATTGCTTGGGGAACTGACGGCGCGAGGTGGATGGGCCGGGATGGGGCATGGCTGGATCTGGGTTGACGATCAGAAATACGCATGATCCGGCATCCATCTTCCCCGCACCTTCTCGCACAGACCCCGCGGATCTGGAGCATCTGATCTGGAAATGGTTACAGTCACTTCGGCCATTTGGGGTTGGAGCGTCGCCGCTGATTGGATAGTGGACATGGTTCCCGCCGCATCCCCCTCTTGCTCTTGACAAGACTCTGGGAGCTCGAAGTCCACCAAGATTGTCAATCGAACTTAATCAACCATCCCATGAAAAATCGACTGGCTTGCCTAAGCGCCTCCCTCATCGCAGCCGCGTCATCACCAGCCACCCCGATTGCCGTCTATGATTTCACCGCTGGCGCGACCACATCCTCCGATACGGAAACGCTGACGGTCGCAGGAGCCATGGTCTCCGGATCCGGGGTGACGCCTGCGTTCACCTCGGATCGGGTCGAGATTGGAGGAAATGACACTCCCTACAACTATCCTCCTACGCCCAATCCTAGCAGTCTGGACGATGCAATGGCTCCCGCGATCAGCACGGGTAGCTACCTCAGCTTCACCGTCACCATCGGCAACGATGTCGAGGTGGACTTGACGAGTATCGACTTCGATTACAGCTCCATCAGTGGCTTCGATTTCGGCTTTGGAGTCTTCACGGATATCACCGGATTCACGGTGGGCGGCGAGCTTGCCGGTGTCTTTGGCAATGAGGCGAGCAACCCCTCGCTGAGCGGTCCGATTGACCTTTCCGGCATTCCCAGCCTGCAGAACCTGACGGATACATCCGTCGAATTCCGATTCTATTTCATGGACCGAAGCGGAGTGGGCACACGGATCCACGTCTTCGACAGCGTCAGTCTGGAGGCAGCGGTGGCGACGCTGTCGGCCTCGCCGACGATCACCGATTTCAGCTACGATCCGACCGACGGCAGCGCCGAGGTGAGCATCGAGGGCGCCGCCAACACCAACTACAAGCTGGTCGAGGCCGACGACCTGGACTTTTCGAATCCCGATCAGAATCCCATCGATTTAACCGGGGCCACCGTGACCGTGGGCACGCTCGTCGGCAACGAGGTGACCACCGATGGCAGCGGCCATGCCACGGTGCAGTTCACCCTCGGCACCGCCAAGGACGCCACCTTCCTCCGGGCCGAAACGGCACCTTGAGGACACCCCGGCCCCGATGCCCCGTCAAGCCCGCCATCGTTGGGGCCGCCCGCGGGTGGAATTCCATCACCATCGCGGCGGCCAACCGCAGTCGCCTGGGGCAATTCCCCGATCTGAACTAAACGAGGTGCCAGTTGGTCCGAAAATTAGAACTTGAAAAGCAGGGCATGAGCAGCATCACTCGTTTGCGCGCCTTTTCAGGCCGGGCGACACAACCCGGAACTGCTGCTGCCGCGCAGAGCAACTCACGAGACCCTGACAGCTTGGCAATCAGCAATATTTTCAAGAAAGCTTAAACGATACCCCCATGAAGCGACCATTTATCTTCCTCTGTGCCGCTTTGATCGCATCCGCCTCAGCACAGGCCACGGTCATCGCCCAATATGATTTCACCGGCGGATCGACGGCATCCTCGGATACGGAACTCTCCACTACCGCCAGCAGCTTCGCAGCCAGTGGTATCACTCCGTCATACACGAGTAATCGTGTTGAAATCGGTGGTGATGATACCCCGACTGTTGCCTTTGACCCTTCCAATCCGTCGGACTTGGATACCGTTATGGATGCGGCGATTACTAATGGTCATTACCTCAGTTTCACCGTGACCATCGACAGCGCCACCGAGGTGGACTTGACCAGCATTGATTTTGATTACACTTCCACAAGCGGTTTTGACTTCGGCTTTGGCCTCTTCAGTGACAAAACCGGATTCACGGTTGGCAATGAGCTTGCGGGTGTCTTTGGAAATGAAGGTAGCGACCCCTCATTGAGTGGTCCGATTGACCTTACCGGCATCACCAGCCTGCAAAACCTGACGGACACGACGGTGGAATTCCGGTTTTATCTCACGGACCGTAGCGGAAGCAATACGCGTATCCACCTCCTGGACAATGTCAGCCTGGAAGGGAATGTGGGCGCCATCCCCGAGCCGTCATCGGCATTTTTGCTGGGGTTCGCGTTTCTGGGGATTCTTCGCCGACGCCGCTGACATCGGGTTCCGATGGATCGGTGAAACGGCATTTCTTGCACGCCTTTCAGGGTGCGGATTCAACCCACCATCCAACCCGAGGTGGTCGTCTCCCGCATTCGCGGGATCCTCGACCCCGGGCTATCGCCTGTTATCCTTTCAGGATAAGGAATCCCCGTAATCCGTGGCAGACAGCGCAGCACGGCCCTTCAGGATCATGTCGCGTCTGCAAGGCACACGATAGTCGAGGGCTTCTTGCCCCGCGGGCCCTCAAACGATTCGTCTAACATGGCCGGCAACGGGGCCGATGGTGCCTCCCTCGACAAACGCAGCCTTGGTGAAGCTCCGACTCCTGTCGTCCTTGCCACTGGCGATATTGTCGGCCCAGCGCACGATACGCCGAGCCCATTGGCTGCCATCCCAGCCGATATGCGTCACCATGGGGCGAAACCACGCAAAGGCCGGGTCAGGATCGTCACAAATCAACGACACGTCCCGCGGCGCGAGGATTCCGTGGTGTGTCAGATATTGCTGGGCGGCAAGGAAAGTGTGAGCCTCCTCGATGATCAGCGCGGTGGGAGGAGTGTGCCGGAAAAGACTGGCCAACAGCCCTTGCAGCCCCTCCGCGCTTTCCCTCCAGTCCGGCAGATTGTAGGGGCCGTGTTGAATTCCACCGGCAGCCAGTTCGTCCAGAAAGACCTGCTCGAACTCTCCCGGATCGGGCTTGCGGCGCACTTCGCGCGCCAACATCACGATGCGTTTGTGACCAAGTTCGACGAGGCGTCGAACCGCTGTCCGCAACGCGGGCACCTTGTCGGGACCGGTGCTCGCGATCTCGATCCCACGGCGGCGCCCCGCCAGGGCGAACGTCGGTATGTTCTGTTGCGAGAACCAAAGCAGCACCTCGCGCGAGCCGGAAAAGACCAGCCAGGCATCAGCCGGAGACCTGACCACAAAGCGGGCGATTCTCTCGGTGTTCATGCCCAACTCCACCAAGCTCTTTGATGCGAAGCGCGCCGAATGCCCCGCCTCCATCAAGCGGTGCTGCACGTCCACGTTGTAATAGCTCTTCGAATCGTCCGGCGCGTAGAGCAGGATTTGAACCCGCAATCGGGGTGCCGCAGGCTTGTCCGGCAGTTGTAAACGGGCGACTCTCCGACTTTTGCGTGCCCCCTGAAACAGGACCAGCCCTTCGTGCTCCAACTGCCGCACCGCCTTGCCGACCGCCACGGAGTTGACCCCCAGGGTCTTGGCCAACTGCTGCACACCGGGCATTTCTCCACTGAGCGTGCCCTTCTCAATCTGTCGTCGCAGATACGCGGCAAGCTGTTCACTGGTGGAGAGGCGGCTGAACGGTTCCATGACTGCACAATCCAGTCAACCCGCTCACTCAAGTTCAATGACGAAAAACCGGCGAGTGTCGGGGCCGGCGTAAGTCCAGGTGCTTTCGTCGCCGGAAGCGGCGGCGGGCACACCGGTCACTGTGGTCCAACCCAATGGCGGGGTGGCGAGGTCCGCGCTGTGGCGGATGGTGAAGGTGAGCCCGGGCTGGGACGGCCAGCGCAGCTCGAAGCCGTTCGATGGCGCCGGTCCGATCATGGCCCGGAAGAACTTGGTCGGATTGAGGGGATCGAGACCCAGGCGCAGCTCGGTGTGGTCGTCGGATCCGTCACCATCCGTGTCCCGGTCGTCGGGGTCGGTCTCGCCCGGGTCGAGCAGGCCGTTGGCGTTGGCGTCCTCGTCGGCATCGTTGCGGCCGTCACCATCGAGATCGAGATTGCCCATGATGGCGGCGGTCGAGAGGGCTCCCTGGCCGGCAGACGGATAGGTGGGCCAGATCGTGCCGAAGGTGGTGGTCCATTCCTCCTCGAACCGGCGCGCCATGCCCCGGGCCATTTCGAGGACCTTTTCCGGATGGGTCGCCGCAAGGTCGCTGCTTTCGGTGGGATCGGCGGCAAGGTCGAAAAGGGCGAAGCGCTCTTCTTCCCAGAGATAGGTCAGCTTCCAGTCGCCCTTCCGGTAGTTGGCGAAGTGGTCGTTGTCATCCCGTCCGTGCGGATAGTAGATGAGTATTTCCTGCTCGCGGTGGGATCCCGGTGTACCGCTGAGGTAGGGGCTCAGGTCCTGACCATGGATATCGGCGGTCGAGGGAATTTCGACCCCGGCGACATTCATGATCGTGACCGGCAGGTCCCAGCAGGCGACGATGTCGTGCTCGACCGAGTTGCCCGGGATCGGGAGGGCCTGCTGGAAGGGGTTGGTGGGATCGGGCTTGGCCCAGGCCACGATCAGTGGGATGCGGCTGCCCCCCTCGGCACGGTTCCCCTTCATTCCGAGGAGCGGATAGTCGTTGTAGGGGGCATCCGGCAGGGCGTTGTCGTTGAGGAGGGGGTTGTCGGAGCCGTTGTCGCCGAGGAAGATGATCAGGGTTTCTTCGGCCACTCCCTCGGCATCAAGATGGGCGACGATCTCACCGAGAGAAAGATCCATGCCCTCGATCATGGTGGCGAAGGAACGGCTGGTGCTGGTGATGGCGGAATAGTCGCCGGTGGCCCGCGGATCGGTTTGAAATGGCGCGTGCACCGCGTAGTGGGACATGTAGAGGAAGAAGGGCTGGCCGCGGCCCACGGTTTCCGTGATCGCCTCGTTGGCCTTGATCGTGAGCGCCTCGGTCAAGAAGGTGTTGGTCCCGTGGAATTCCTCCACCCCCGGGATGAGCCACGACGGGCGCGAGGGGCCGGCGTAATTGTCGGTGCCGAGATAGCTGCCGGGCTGCCCCTGCCAACTGCCGCCGATATTGACATCGAAGCCGATGAAACGCGGGTCCTCGACCTCATCATAGACATTGGGATCGTGTTGGTCGGTGAAGTGTCCCTTGCCGGTGTGGATGGTGCGGTATCCCGCGGCTGACAGCCATTTCGGCAGGGTCTCCTCATCCGGGTTCTCGATCCCCCGGTTGCGATAGTTCGAGGGGGCATACTGTCCCAGTCTCTCGCCGTTGGTGGAGACCCACGAAGTCACCGCGTGGCCCGTGGTATTGAGGCCCGTCATGAGGCTGACCCGGGTCGGACTACATGTCGGCTGGGCGTAGGCATGGGTGAAGCGCATGCCGTTGCCGGCGAGCGCCTCCATGGCCGGAGTAACGTAGAGGTGGTTGAAGTTGCGGTGGACCGGAGTCCCGTTCGAGTCGCAACTGAACGGCACCGAAGTGTCCATCGGCCCCATGTCATCGACCAGAAAGAGGACGATGTTCGGACGAGGGGGGCCCGCATGCACCGTCAGGCTTTCCTCGACCGTTCCAACTTCATTGGTGGCGCTGAGGGTGAAGGTGGTGGTCGCGGCGATCGTCTTCGCGAGCGTGCCCGAGGCGGCCACGGGACCGGCCTCCGAACTGAGGATGACGCTGTCGGCACCGCTGACGGCCCAGTCGAGGGTCACGGTGGATCCTGGCGCGACGTAGCGGTCGTCCACGATGAACGTGTCGATCACGGGCAAAGGATCCGGCTCGGGGACCCGTTCGACCACCTGACCGAAGTTGAGCGCACCCACACCACCGGTCACACTTGCCGTAAATGCGATGGTGCCGGCATCCGGGGCGATGCCATTCCAGTCGACCACGGTGGTCATGTTGTTGGCGGAACCGTGCATCACGTCGGCAGCCGTGCCGCTGCCGGTGGTCAGATGCCAGGTCTGGGTTCCACCTGGGTTCGCACGCGATCCATAAAAGAGCAGGTCGTAGAGCATGGAGTTGTCCAGCCCGCCGATGGTCACGGTGAGTTCGCCGGCAGCCTGATCTCCCGCATTGAAGAACAAGCTGTCCTGCAATGCGGCGATTGCGAAGTCCGCGAGTTCGCCGGGAAACACGTTCACAGGATTGGCACCCGAGACGGCATTGCCCGCGTCGGAAGTGCCACCGCTGGTCCGGGTGACATCAATGGTCCAGCCGGTCGCCGACCCGGTGATGTCGTTGTTCAGCCCGACGGAGCCTGTGGTATCGGTCGTGTCGTTGAAAGCAGGCGCATTGTAGGTCAATCCTCCCGAGGAGGTGAGCAAGCCGGAGGCGCTGCCGAAGTCGATCAGGGCGGTTTTTGGCTGCGACGACGTCTGCAGGCCGACGGCGTCCTCGTACGTCGCACCGAAGCGGAACTCGTCGACAAACGCCCCTCCCTTCAACTGGAAAGCCACCGTATCGAAGGCCGACTGGTCGAGCGCGGGAATGGTCGCTGCCGCCAAAATGGGGCTACCGGGGTTCAGGTCGGTGTCCGGCGCGTAGAGGGTGAGTGTCTCATCCGTCAGATCATCCGCGCCCCAATCGATTCGGCCGACGATCAGGATCCTGGCATCCTCGTTGATGTAGGCCGGAGTGTCCAACAGGACGCGGTTGGCGTAGGTGTCGGCATCGGCGTCATCCTGCCAATAGGCACCCTGGATTCTGCCTGAGGTCGAATTGGCGTTGAGAAAGGACACTCCGATTCCCTCGCCGCCTGCGAGATTCCTCCGTTGTCCGAATGTCCCCCCCGCGCCCGTGACGAAATTCACGAAGGCGTCCGTGCCCAGACAGAAGCTGAAGTCCACATTCACGATGGAACTGGGCGCGTTCCGCATGACAACGCTGAACCAGAGGGTGTCCCCATTGGCCATCAGGTTGCCCTCATCGAGCACGGAGGGGGCGCCGATGTCGCGTGCCGCGCTGCCGCCGGTGGCGCTGCCGATCACGGAGTTTCCTGCCACCGCGAGGCTACCCCAGCTCAATCCGGGAGAGACCACCGCAGGAGCCGCGTTGTAGGTGCTCCAGGGACCCGAGAAACCAAGCCCGCCATTGGCCCCGCCCACGGATCCGCTGCCGTAGTCGAAATCCTCGTAGATCAGAGCACCTCCGGAGTCCGCCTGCACGACCTGCATCGGAAAGGCAAGAGCGAGCAGAGCGACGGCGGATCGTCCAAGGCACGCTATCAGGTGGCGGATCATGGGATGGACACGGCAACCTTGAGTCTTGCGAAGAGCTTTTCACCGACGGCGAGACTGCGCGGGATCGCCACGGTCACCTGGTCGATTCCGGCCTCATAGAAATCATCGACTTCGCTGATGCTGATCTGCGTGGGGTCCGTTCCCTCGTGCGCGGCGGTCGTCCAACCCGAGAGGTTGCTCCCGTATTCCACGGCGATGGTGGTGTTCGGGTCGGCGTTCGCCAGATCACTCCGGCGAAAGACGAACAGGAACTTGTCCGGATCAGTGGTGTTGTCGAAGCCCGGGGCCTTGCCCATATCGTCCGACCCGTCCGTCGGATCGCCTCCGACCACGTATTCGATTCCGGTATCGAGGCCACCGCCATCGAAGTCCAACTCCGGATTGCTGTCGCCCAACGTTCCCAGGAAGGGACCTCCCGACCACGTGTCGTAATCGCTGGCGCTGCCTCCCAAGCCGATCACATCCTCATAGGTCGCCCCGAAGCGGATTTCGTCGATGGTTACCGCATCCTTCATCTGGAAAGCCACCGTATCGAAGGCGGACTGGTCGAGTGCGGGAATGACCATGCCATCCAAAACTGCGGTGCCAAGGTTGAGGTCGGTATCCGGAGTGTAGAGGGTGAGCGTTTCTCCCGCCAGATCATCGGCGCCCCAATCAATCCTGCCGACGATCAGAAGTGTGGCCCCATTCCAACGGTCAAAGGCGAGTTGAGTCACGCGCTCGGCATAGGAGTCCGCATCATTATCCTGATAATAGGCACCCACGATATCGCTCACACTCGAACTGCGGTTGATCTTGGCCACTCCGATTCCCTCGCCACTTTGCAGGCTTGTTCGATCTCCAAACTCACCTGATCCGTAATCGGCGAAGCCGTCACTGCCCAGTGAAAAATTGAAGTCCACATTCGTATGGCCGGACGGGATGGAAAGCAGGAAGCTGAACCAAAGCGACTGTCCGTTTGCCATCAAGCCGGCACTGTCCAGGGCGGAGGTGTCACCGATGAGGCGAGCCCCTGCCCCTGAGCCGGAATTCACTGCCTTACCCGCGCCGTTGCCTGCCACGGCAAGGCTGCCATAGCTCAAACCGGGGGCAACCACGCTCGGGGAACTGTCTATCGTGCTCCAGGCAGCAGTGAAACCTGTCCCGCCATTGTTGGTGCCCAAACCTCCGGCATCGTAGTCGAATCCTTCATAGATGAGGGCGCCTCCGGGGCCGGACGGCGGGGCCTGGGTTGTCGCATCGAAGGCGGCGGACTCCAGGCTCGAGTTCTGCTGGGCCGATTTGTCACGGGCCTTGACGGTGTAGCTGTAGGTCGTCGAGGGGCTGAGGCCACTGTCGGTGTAAGTCGTCGAGTCCTGCCAGCCGCTGTCGTCACCGCCCGCGTTGCCGCTGGTTTCGGTGAAATAATACTCCACCCCGCTGCCTTCCGGATCGACGACGGTTTCCGCAGTCATGCTGATCTCAGTCGATGATGTCGCAAATGGGGCCACATCGAAACCGGGGATGGGCGGAGAACCGTTGTCCGTGGCCTCGGTGGTGGCGGCGGCATTCGGCGACCAATCGGTGGCGTTCTGATTCGGCGACTTGTCGCGAGCCCGCACGCGGTAGGTGTATTCCGTTTCAGAATTCAGCCCGGTATCGACGTAGATCGAACTGTCCTGCCAGCCACTGTCGTTGCCGCCGCCCGAGACGCTTTCAAAGTAATACTCCACGCCGTTTAGATCGGTGGCCGTGGTGGCGGTCATGGTGATGCTGCTGTCACCCAGTGCCGCAGGTGGCGTCGCCCAGATCATTGGGTCGGGGCTGGGCGGTGTCGTATCCGGGACCATCTGGTCCGTGGCAATCACATCGTCATAGCTGGCAGCAAAGCGAATCTCGTCGATTTGCGGCGAGTCTACATTTTTGCCGGAAAAGGAAAGGACGTCGAACTGCGCTTGATCCATTACCGCGCTGGTGGTGGAAACCGGTGAGCCGGGCAAAACAAGATCCGTGCCGGGGAGGAAAATCTCGACGGTGTCTGCCGAGGCGCCATCCGCGCCCCAGGTGATGCGCCCGACCACGAGACCTGTGGTTTCCGAGGGGATCGTGCCGGTCGTGGTGCCGGTCGAGCGGGCCTCGGCCTGCCAAGTGGCCGCTTGGGGTCGCGTCCCCCTGTCGAGAAACACCCCGATGGCCTGACCGCCGTCCTGCACGCCTCGCACACTTCCTTCACTGGCGGGACTCTTGTTGATGGTGCTCCGGTCGGTGCCCAAACAGAACATGACCGTGGTATTCACATCTTCGGTATTGTTGGTGAGGAAGCTGAACCAAAGCTCCCCGCCGTGATCGAGCAGGCCGGCCTCGGCCAACTCGGACCGGATCCGGGTATTCACCACGGCATCACTACCGCCGGGATTGGACACATGGTTACCGGAAGTGGGCAGCGTGCCGAAAGACAGGCTGTCCGCAACGACACTGCTGTTGCCGATCCAGCGACCTGAGAGCCCGGCTCCCACACGATTCTCCCGAAGAGTCGAGTCCGCATCGGCAAAGGGCTCGTAGATGTAGGCGTTGCCCGGAGACAAGCCATCAAGATTGATAGTCTCCTCGGTCGGCGCCGCGGAGCCATTGGTGGGCACCACGCTGTAGGTAACGTCGCCCGAGGCGGGCGGACTGGTGTCGTCGTAGCTGGTAGCAGTCCCCGCGATGGTATCGATCAGACTGCCGTTGCGGCGCACTTCAATGTTGGCGTAGCCGAGATTGTTGGTCCACTTGAGGCGGACCTTGTTCTGAAAACGATAGACATCGAGATCGGTGATCCCGGCGTCGAAAGTGAGCGTTAGCGGCGGGCAGGGATCGCCGGATTTGGCGAACTCGAGCTGATACTCGATCAGGCCCGGCTCGGCGGTCGTATCGAGATAGCTCGCCGGGCTTATCGGCGCCGCTGCCGCGATTTCCGAGCTGTCGCGCAGCACGCGCACGCTGGTGGCGGCATCCGTGCCGTCCTCCCAGCTCAGCGTCACGCCGGTAGCATCGCCAGTCGCCCGGAGGCGGTAGGGGCAGCGGGCCGGAACCATCTGCGACATGACATCCGCCATCGCCAAGCCGAGGTTGACGTAGCTCTTGGCATTCCGGTTCCAGTGGTAGTCCTCATTATTCGGCGACTCCTCGACCAACTGCCAGAACGTGAGATCCTCGTAGGGCTGACGCGTGTCGATGGTGGCCACGTTTCCGGCAAAGGCCGGATAGGCTGCGGCATCGGCCACCGCGAGCTGGGCGAGCTCGACCTCGCGATAGGTGAACCAGGCGGTCGTGCCCGTGGTGGCAATCACGAACGGCAGGTTCGGCACCGACAGGTCACTGCGGATGTCATTGATGAAATTCACGAGATTCGCCTCGTAGGCCGCGCTACGGTCGACATTGATGAGATCGTTGTAGCCCTGGTGCCAGCAGAGGCCGGCAATCTCGTAGCCTTCCACCGCGTCGTAGCCGGGCACACTGGCCAGGTCATTGGCGATGAATCCGTTCACATCGGCGATGATCCGCTCGTACCAATACCCGATGTCGCCATCGGCGACGGGAGTGGCGTAGGGACCCGAACTGGGCGGGAGGAAATCGACGCCGAGGCTCCTGCCTCCCTGGGCTACCTTGATCAGGATCACCGGTTCCTCGTAGAGATCACCCATGGCGTGTCCGAATCCGAGTTCCGGGCCGATCGACCCACCGTCGATTCCAAAGCCAGCCGTCAACCCGGCGTTTCCATCCGCCTGCGACACACTGTGATACCAGACATCGGAGCGTTGTACCCAGGCACCGGCTCCATCCACCAGGAACTGGTAGTCACCGTTGAGGTCATTCGCCACCGTGTAGGCAAGGGTGCCAGGCGTGGTCTCTCCAGCCACCACACCCTGTCCGACCATGTTGGACTGCCCGGCGAGGATGAAGATCTTCGCGGGGGCCGCCTGCAGGGCGGGTACTGCCAGGCCAAGCGCGAGAAGAGCGGCGGCAAGGATGTTGGAGAAACGGAAGAGGGAGTTCATGGTTGGTCGGGTTTTGTTGATGCCATTCGGATGACCACGCGGCAGCGGTCACAAGAGTGTCCAAGAGTCGGGGCGGCCCAAATGAGGCCGCCCCGGTCGTATCGGAAGTTACGTTTCAAAGGTTCAACGGCGGCGGCGGAACAGAGCCAGGCCGGACAGACTCAGCAGCGCGAAAGAACTGGGCTCTGGAATAGCAACCGCCTCAAAAGTCATCGTGGTGATGCGAAATCGATTGTTACCATCATTACCAGCCAGTTCACCTGAATTGTTCTTGATGAACAGCATACTCCCATCGCTGATGTCGATCGACAGGCCACTTCCGTCCACGCCTCCCAAGTCAGTTGACGATACACCGTCGATGACGAGCAGTGCATTAGCCGCTGATGTTCCCGTCACTTGGGTGGCGTTGAAATCGGTGAGGCGAAGGATGGTGTTCGTAGCGAAATTCGTGAGATCGAATACGATGCTCATACCTTGACTGGTGTCCCCCTTGAAGAGGCCGTTGCTGGGTGCAAAACCATCGGAATTTACCGCGAACTCGCTGTTTACAGTCGTTAGCGTCACATCATTTCCGCTTACGCTGGCGGTGGTCCACACTTGCAGATCCATGTCGAAACCATCCGTGTTATCGGTCAATCCGGTCAAAGATCCCGTGACCGAAACATTATCTTCCAGTCCGCTTCCGCCCGACGAATCTGTGGGTGTCCCATCGACAAGAGAGGACACAGTGAGCGAGTCCGGAGAAGAGGTGTTACTACCGGAGGTAAAGTCGAATGTAATGGCTGCACCGGCCGGGCTGATGGCAGTGACCATCACAACAAGAAGGCCGGCGAGAGGTCGGGTGATTCGTTTTGTGTCGCTTGCTTTCATAATCATGAGGTTGGATTCAAGGAGTTGGAGTTGGCTTTTGGAGCATTCGAAGTCTTCTGCTGAGTCGGATTTATGGCGCGGATTGCGCCCGGACGAAGTCGCGCGGGTCTCCGGTCAGGGTCACGCGGACCTTGCCGTCGCCGTTGGCGTCGGTCGTCAGCACGCTGTTGCTGGTGCCGCCGACGGTGCCCGCATCGCCGACTGGGTCGCCCTGTACCAGATTCTCGATCAGCGCGCCCGCGGTGAAATCGAGCGTGGTGGAGGAGTAGAATTCGTAGTCCGTTGATGGATCGCCGACGAGCGTCAGCTCCCAAAGGTCCTGCCCGACCGAGGTGATCGAGGTGATTCTCGGCTCGACGGCGCTGACCGCGACCGGAAGCACGTCGTCAGAGGTCGCACCGAAACGGATCTCGTCGATCTTCACGTCGGCTTTCAATTGGAATGCCACCGTATCGAAGGCGGACTGGTCGAGCGCGACAAGACTCGTCGCCGCCAAAACGGGTGTTCCGAGATTCAGGCTGGCATCGGGAGCATAGAGAGTGAGCGTCTCAGCCGCCAGATCATCGGCTCCCCAATCAATCTTGCCGACAATCAGCAGACTGGTTTCCCTATCGAAGGTTGCCGTGCCGGTTGACTTCACGCGGTTGGCGTAGCTGTCAGCATCACCATCATCCTGCCAATAAGCGCCATCGATCCTGCCTGTGTTCGAGTTCACGTTGCTCAAGGCGAATCCAATCCCCTCGCCACTTTGCAGATCGAGCCTCCGGGCGAAAGGATCCGTACCTTGAATGTAATTGGCGAAACCGTCCGTGCCCAATGAGAAGTTGCAGTCGACATTGACAACGGTCTCGGTCCCGAGCTCCAGAAGAACACTGAACCAGAGGGTCTCGCCGTTGCCCATCAAGCCGCCACTATCCAGCACGGAGGTCGCCCCGATGTCGCGTGCCGCTCCCCCGGTGCCAGATGAGCCGATCACGGAGTTGCCGGCCACTTCAAGGCTTCCCCAGCTCAGGCCGGGGCTAGTGACCTGAGGGGCGGCTTTCACCGTGCTCCAAGCCCCGGTGAAACCCGTTCCGCCATTGTTCCCGCCCACTCCCCCGGTCTCGTAGTCGAAGCCTTCGTAAACGAGCGGAGCCGCATGCAGGAGGCCTCCAGCAGCGAGAAATACGGGGATCAGTGAGGGGATGGGGGCGAGCTTCATCGGTGCGAATCTTGACTTTCTACCGACGGAATGAACGAAACGAGACCTCGAATCAATGAGCGACCGAAAAAGCGCCTGATACCACTTTTTGAATAGTCAATCGGACACCGCCGGAATCCCCGCCCGCGAGAGTGGCCCATCGTCAGGTGTGGCGCTCAAGAATCCATGTCCAGAAGCCAGCGGCCCCGGACCGAATGGCCACTGTCCTTTGGCGATCCTTTCGATGGCCCCGAAGGGACCATGCATGATCAGCCGGGCGCTTCAGCGCCCGGAATCAGGAAGAGAAGTTCCCCCGTCGGAAACCGACGGAACATCGAAACACGCCCCGCACAACCTGTCTCGTCGGTTTCCGACGAGGGAGACCGCCCGGCGACCACCGGGGACTCGAAGTCCCCGGCTATGGATGTCCCGTCCCTTCGGGACGTCGGTCTGCGGGGCTTAAGAGACTGTTGCAAAACTCCGGATGGTCCCGCGGAACTCCTTGGAAAGGCTGGCAAGGCGCGTGGAGGAAGTGGATCGAGATCCTCGACCGACAAGCAACGCAGCCAGCGTTTTCAAGGAGTTCCGCCCGTCAGGGCCGCCATCCGTTGCCTTCGCGAAGCGCACGATTTCCAATTCCCCATTCCTGGCGGCGGGGCGGTTCGGGGTTTTTCAACAGTCTCTTAAGGAAGCGCCATTCGCCCCAGCCCCCCATCAAGGCGGTTTCCGTTACCGGAAGGACGATCGGAACGTCGCCCGGTGCTCCGAACAAGGAGCTGGGCACCAAGGGGATTGGTCGAGCCTTGGAATCCCGGAGACCCCCATGAACGGCAGATCTCCAACGAACCAACCAACTATACTAGGAATGATATCAGCACCCCCGCGGTTCTTCAGTTGAAAAGCCGCAAAACCGCCTGCAAAAGTAAATACGTGCCGAACGTCAGGCGCCGTGGCTTGTCACCCCTTCCACACCGCTTGACCAAGGCACGTTTCATTCCGGCATATTGACCCGATTCCAGCATGAAATCATCGGCATTCACCAACCCGGGACGCAGCGGCTTCGCCTTGGTCGTCACCGTCTCCCTCATGGTCCTGCTGGCGCTGCTCGCGGTCGGCCTGCTCAGCCTCTCGGCGGTTTCGCTGCGCGGCAGTTCGCATGAACTCGCGCTGGCCGAGGCGCGGGCCAACGCCCGCCTCGGCCTGGTGGTCGCCATCGGCCAGCTCCAGAAGCAGATGGGGCCCGACCAGCGGATCTCGGCACGCGCGGAGATCCTGGATGCGAATCCCGGCACCGAGGAGGTCGACGGGGTTTCGAATCCGCATTACCTGGGAGTGTGGGATTCCTGGGATTCATGGCTGACGGACAACAAGGACAGCCTCTCCATCCAGGACACCTACAAGCCCGGCCGCGATCCCTCCTTGTTCCGCGGATGGCTGGTGAGCCATCCGGATGCCGACGAATACGCCACCGCCATCGACTCGCAACCGGCCGCGGACTGGGTCGAGCTGTGCGGCGGCAGTAGCGCGGGTCCGGACGCGGCCAAGCACGTCAGGGCCCGCAGGATTGCGCTGAAAAACGGCGACCGGGTCGGCGGAAACTACGCGTGGTGGGTGTCCGACGAGTCGCTGAAGGCCCGCATCGACCTGGAGGCGCGCGACGAGGCCACCACCCTCGCATCCGCGCAGATCGTGGCCTCCCACACCGGCCGCACGGGCATCGAGACGATGACGGCCATGTCCGGCTTCGACACCCGCCCGGAGTCGCTTGCGAAAATGGTCACCACCGGGCAGGCCGGGATCGGAACCGGAGGGGCCGCCGAGCACTTCCACGACCTGACGGCCTACAGTGTGGGTCTTCTTACCGACGTGCGCTCGGGCGGCTTCAAGAGCGACATCAACCTGGCCTTCGAATCCGATGTGATCCCGGAGGGAATGGACGAGGCGCCGGTGTTCGGCGGGCGTCCGTTCGACGCGCCGATCCGCCCGATGACCGGCGAGTTGGCGGACATCACTCCCCAGAACCCCTACGTGGCGCCGATGTCGTGGCGTCAGATGCGCGAGTATTACCGGGTCTATCGGGAATTTCCGGGTGACGGCGACAAGCAGCCGATCGAGTGGAGCGGCGGCACTCCGGAGACTCGTCGATTCGTCATGGGGGTCCAGCCGCAGCGGTGGGATACCGCCGGCTACATGCGACAGTTGGTGATGTTGCGCCAGAACTGGGTGCTGGCCACCGCTTCGGTGGCGAATTCGTCCATGCCGGGCGGTATCGAATACCAGATCCTCGCGATCCCGGTGATCTACGTGTGGAACCCGTACAACGTGACGATGCGGGTTTCCTCCAAGGAGGTTTCCTACCTTGCGGCCATGTTCTACTCGGTCGGCATGTGGCACCGGGTTTACCGGGGCAACACCCTGATCAGCGACGACCAGTTTCCCGAGGTGCTCGCCTTCGGTCAGGGGAAGGTCAACAACACCGTGACGGCCAACCAGTCCGGCTACCGGATGGTGCTGACCGAGGGCAACGGATCGGACATCGTGTTCGAGCCGGGTCAGGTGCGGGTCTTCAGCACGGACTCGGAGGCCACGCGCCAGGGCGGCGGGGCGCACGACCAGCGCAACTTCATCGCCACTCCGGGCTACACCCCGGTCGAGAACTTGCCGGGAATCCGCGGCTTGCGATACATCGTCAATCCGGGCTCGGCCGGCCAGGTCGGCAACGGCGAGTTGTCGTTTGCGCTGCGCTTCGCCACACGGCCCGTCAATGGCCGGATCGACCCCTATCATTTCGGGGGATCGAGGAAATCCGCCATTGTCCACCACTTTCAGGAAGTCAGCACGGCGACCCAGGGGGTTTATGAGGAGAACGGCCGCCTGGTCGACTACACGATCGGCTGGCACCCGGTGGCCAACCTGGGCTTCACCCTGATCGACTGGATGGGCCCGACGGAGATGGATCAGGCATGGATCGTCCGCGATCATCCGGCCTACCGCGCCAAGTGGGACGGCAGGCCCGGGTCGCCGCCGGTTCCGATCGGGATCTACAGCATCACCGCGAAATGCGCCGAGCAGCTTGTTTACGATTCCAGCCTGGGCTTGGCCAAGGATTACCGCAACCGCACCTGGCTGCATGCGCCGCACTCGCGGCTGGCGCACTTCCTGATGCACCCCAACGACCTGAACCGGGCGGATTTCCCCTACCAGATTCATTACCGGCCCGTGAACGGCGACCAGGAGCTTTCCTCCCTGCTGCAGGCGGATGGGCCGAGCGGCTTCTTCGGCGGCGGCTTCACCCCGGCCAGCGGACAGACGCATATCTCCGCCCACAGCCTGCCGATCGGGCCGACCACCAGCCTGGCCTCGTTTGCCGGGATCCGGGTCGATCACGCGAGCGCCCGTCTGGCGCAGACCGAGGACAATTTCTCCAACCCATCGGTCAGGAGTTCGTTGGCGCCCGGTGCCTACGTCAACCGCGGGTTCTTCAACCTGAAGCACAAGGCGCATGCCGGCGGGGCGTTCGGTCTGGGCATCGGCAATGCCTACGCCCACCCGATGGTCGAGGCCGACGAGGTTTACACCCGCGTCGACTTCGGCGAGGACACGGGCTGGGACAATGACCGAGGCACCTACCTGCCGGTGATCGACGATTACTGGGACCACCTGTTCCTCTCCAACGAGGAGCTTTGGGATTCCTGGTTCTGCTCGGGAATCGCGCCGGTCACCAGCAATGGCAGCGTGATCGCTTCGAAGGAGGAAGTCGCCAGGGACTTCTTCTCCAACGAACCCACGCCGATGTCCCCGCACTTTCTGCCGTATCGGCGGGACAAGACCGTCGAGGATCTTGTCGATCTGGTTGAAACCACGACTGCCGCGACCGGCGAGAATGGCTGGGACCGGATCGCCTCCCACATCCTCAACAAGGGCCAGTTCAACGTGAACAGCACCTCGCAGCAGGCCTGGAAGGCGCTGCTCATGAGCCTGGCGGACCGCCCCATCGCCTGCTTCGATCCCAACTCCGGCACCTCGGTGATTCCGCCGGATGAGGACGAAGTGACCCTTTCGCGCCATCCGCTGGCCAACAGCGAGTCCGCGGCGGACGGCCCGGACGACGACCACGCGTGGCGCGGCATCCGCAAGCTCACCGAGCCCCAGATCGACAAGCTGGCCGAGGAGATCGTCCGCCAGGTCAAGCTGCGCGGACCCTTCCTCAACATGGCGGAATTCATCAACCGCAGGCTGACCACGGACGATACCGGCGTCACCGGCGCGCTGCAGGCCGCGATCGACTGGGACGAGTTCAACGCCGGCTACAGCGGCACGACCAGCGGCACCGGCGAAAGCATCAACAAGGCCTACAAGGGCGGTGACGACATGATCTCCTCCCTGTCGGCATCCTATCCGAACCCGAAAGCCGCCAGGGGATCCCGCTATGCGGGGATCCCGGGCTACGTGATGCAGTCCGACATCCTGCAGGGCCTCTCCACCTCGCTCAGCGTTCGGGGCGACACCTTCGTGATCCGCGCCTACGGGGAAAGCCTCGCCGATGGCCGGATCGCCGCCCAGGCCTGGTGCGAGGCCGTGGTGCAGCGGATGCCCGAGTACGTGGACCCGTCCGATGCGGCGGACAAGAAGATGCGGATCGCCGGCAAGCTGCCCGGGGAAACCGCCTCCCTGCAACCGGCCAACCTGGCCTACGGCAGGCAATTCGAAATCACCTCGTTCCGCTGGCTCAACCATGATGAGATCTGAGATCCCCCTTCCCTGCGCGGCCTTGCTTCACGCCCTTCTCCTGTTCCTTTCGCCGTGCCTGGGGGCCGAGGAGCGGAGCTGCGAGGTGGCGGTCGCCGCCCTCAGCCTGCCCGCCGATTCCTCGGGGCTGGTGCACTGGCGGGATGACGACGGCGCAACCATGCCGCTGCAGCTCAGTGCCCGCTACTTCTCGGGCCGGGTGAAGTTGCGGGGAGGCATGATTCAGTTCTTCGACGAGCCCATCATGAAGGATGAGGACCCGGCTTCCGCGCCCGAGCCTCTCGTCTCGATGAGCATCCCACCCGGCGCGAAGCTGGCCTACATCGTCCTCTGGTCCGAGACGGAGGCTGACAACCCGGCCCGCTGGCAAGGGAGGCTGTTGAACGCCAAGGACTGGAAGGCGGGCAGCATGAAGGTGTTCAACGCCTGCTCCGAACCGCTTGGCATCGCGGCCGGCAGGAAGCGGATCCAGCTCTCGACGGGCAAGTCGGTGGACTTCCACGCCCGCGATTGGGACGAGCCCTTTCCCGTGAAGATCTTCCGCCTGCAGCCCGAGCTGAAGACGGTCTTCTCGTCGACCTGGCGCGTGACCGAGGAGCGCCGCGAACTATGCTTCATCGGCCCTGCCAATGGCACGGTGACGCTGCGCTCGCTGATTGCGCTGAGCGAACGGCCTCCGACGGACACGCCTTGATGCCGGAAAGGCGACCGTGCCGCTTCCCCATCGCGAAGCGACTGATGCTTCATACGAGTTCCAGGAGTTGAACCGATCTTTCGTCCGGCGGGCCGATCGATGAATCGTGGCGGCGCGGACTTTGTCAGGCTGTGGCTGAAAGTGGTGGGCAAGCTCTGAAACCCTGCAATACCAGCGGCACGGGAGACCCATAGCCAGCCGGAGGGCCGACCCGCGAAACCTGAGCCCGGCCTGAACCCGGCCTGAGTGCCCACTGCCTCCGGCCCGAAGGGTCGGTAGAACGCAGCCCCGGGCCAACGGCCCCTCCCTGCTCCCGCGGCCTGAAAGGTCGCGAGAGACTCTGCGAGTCCATGTCGGTTCTCGCGACCTTTCAGGCCGCCTGTGTTTCCGCCACGAAATCCCCGGCGCTGCCCCGGGCTTTGTTCTCATGACCCTGCGGGC
Source organism: Haloferula sp. A504 (assembly GCF_044385805.1). NCBI lineage: Bacteria > Pseudomonadati > Verrucomicrobiota > Verrucomicrobiia > Verrucomicrobiales > Verrucomicrobiaceae > Haloferula > Haloferula sp. A504. Next base: position 33,295 of record NZ_JBISBU010000022.1, on the reverse strand, counting down.
CATTTCCAAGACCGCTGGATGCCCGGCACCGGACGATGGCAGGCCTGGTTGCTCGGACCATCCAAGATCGCAAAGAAGACGGAATCCAAGGTTCTTGGGTCGGAGCTTTGCGCCCTTGGCGTCTTGGCGGTGAATCCAATTTCGACGGGCACCCTGGAGGAGCCGAAATCACTTCGGCAGGTCACGCAGATCCTGCGGAGACCCCTCGCTTTCCTCAATCGCCTTGAGACCCTCGTCGAATCCCTTGAGGAACCTTTCGGCGGCAAACTGGGGAAACTCGATCGTTTTGCCGGGGCCGAAATTCTCGGCGTAGTACTCGCGGGCTTCGCGGAGTTCCGGCAGCACCGCCTTCGCCTCCTCGCCGTAGCCGGCGAGCAGGTCCATGAGCAGGACGATGCGCTTCCCGGAGCCGTGCTCCTTCATCGTCTTGATGTAATCGGCCAGCACCTCGACGCCCTCGCGGTAACGGTGCTTGGCCAGCAGTTCGACCCCGGTTTCGCGGATGTCGGCGTTGAACATGACGCCGCTGGGGGCGGGATTCCTGACAGCCCAGACGATGTCCGGCCAAAGGTCATTGAGCTGCTCCTCGTCCATCAGCTTCAGGCACTTTGAGACCAGCATGCGGACCTGGCCGTGCGGGCAGCGCAGGATGCGCTTGATGGCCGCGGCCAGCTTCGCTTCGTCGACCCCTTCGAGATCGCTTCGGATCAGCCCGATGGGTTCGCCGTTCACGCCGCCTCCCCAGAGAAGGAAGCTCATGTAGCGCTGGTTCATGTCGCGCGGATCGTCCGGTTCGTCGCGCACCGCCAGGTCGAGGATGACCGGCACGGCCTTCTCGCGCGCGGGCTGGCCGATCGCGCACAGCGCGCAGCCGGCCCGGAAGCGGATCCACAAATCATCGTGTCGCAGGAGCGCAACCAGCATGTCGATCGCCGGCTCGGCCTTGGCCCCCTGCGATTCGAGCCCGTAGATGGCTCCCAATAGCGTTTCGCGATCCTTGCTGTGGAGAAGCTCCATGAGCTGCGGGATGACGTCCTGCTCCTTGCGCGCCAGCGCATCGGCGGCGCGGATGCGTTGCGGCGTCGACCAGGTCCCCAGCTTGCGGAAAAGTTGCTCGACGCTGAGTTCGTCCCACGGATCGATGTCCACCTTCCCCTCGCGCAGCCAGATGCTGTAGTCCGCTCCCGCCTCGAGCGTCTTGGCGAGTCGCTCGCCGGTGAGCGCGTTCATTTCCTTCTGTCCCTTGCCGGTGACGTGAAGCTTGCGCAGGTTCATCGCATACATCAGCACGCGTGCCCCGGTGGTGTCCCAGCCGGGCGTGGTGTGCTCGGCACCCGACATGCCCGCGCCTCCCTGATACATGAAACTGCCGTCCCAGCGCCTCTCAAGATCGTAGAACCAGTGCATCTCGCGCAGGAAGGCGGCGGTGGCCTCGGGTCCGGCACGCATGGCTCCGAGCGGACCCCACAGCATGCCCCAGTAGTTGCCGGTATGGCCCTCCTCACGCTGGAGGTAGGAGGCGACGGTCATCCGCGCCCAGTAGTCGTAGGACTTCGGACGATCCAGCAGGTCGAAGAAGATGACCGCCAGCGACGAGCGGCCGTTGCTGTCGTGCACCTTGTCGGGAATCCCGTCGCCGTAGGGGATGCTGCCCTTGTCGACGTGGGTGGAGAAGAAAATGTCGGTCTTGCCGATCGCCTCGGCAAGCACCGGATCATCGATGCCGCACTTCTGGTTGAGCAGCAGGGAAACGCCGACCGAAAGCGAGGGTTGGCTCATCGCGCCGTAGCCGATGCAGATCCCGTTCGGGCCGGCGTTGGTGTGGCCCCAGGTGCCGGCGAAGCTCTGGCCCTTGGCGAAATAGAGCGCCATCTCACGAATCTCGGGCAAAACTTCCTCGTCTCCGGTGAGCAGGTAATACTCGGAGAGAAGGATGTTCATGTAACCGACGGTCCACGAGGACATCTTGGTGTCCTCGAGGGGCTCGAGGCTGCGGCAGAAGTCGCGCACCATGGGAAGGTATTGCGGGTCGCCGGTGGAGAGCAGGGCGAGCGCGTTGACGTAGCCCGGGATGTTCTTCTCCAGCCCGCGCCGTGCGATGGCCTGGCAGGCCTCGTCTAGGATTCGCGCCGACTTGGGGCAGTCGAAGGGCGACAACTCGCTGTAGGTGCCCATCACGCCGATCTCCAGTTCCACATCCTCCACCTTTCCCGCACGCCACCGCTTGAGCTTCAGGATGCCACCGTTCTCTTCCTTCTCCGCCTCGGTGATGGCCCGCCCGAAAGCCTTGCGGGCATCGTCCCGGAAATAATCGCCCCCGACCCCGAGGATCACATCGCCGACCTCGAGTTTGCCATCCGCCGGCGAACCCTTGTCGACCTTCGTGACGAGGATCTGGCGGGCCAGGGTGGTCTGGAGTCGCATCGCCCACATCCATCCGCGCAGGCCGGTCGGCCCCAGCGTCCAGTCATGCTTGTCGTCGGGCTTGCCTCCCTTGGTCAGGTCCGGGACCGGGGTGAAGGCACGCTCGCCCTTCGCGGTCAGGCCGGGAATCTCGGTGAGAAACTCCGGCCGATCCCCAGCCGACGCCTGCGAGTTCGAGACAATGACGCCAACGGCCAGGGCGAGAATCTGGCATGAGACAGGGAATGATCGTTGCACCTCCGAAAAGTTGGCCTCGGGGATCCTCCGGGCAAGTCCAACCCTCGCGGCCACTGATACCGGATTTGCATCAGAAACCGGAGCCCTGCCAAAGTTCCGTTCGATCCATGGGGAGTCCCCACAGCATTTGAAAGTATTGGGAATGATCGAAGGACCCGCGGGCTCTGGGTCAACGGAATCATCCGGCCAAGCCAACCCTCGTGGAGAGGGATCGCGGATCTGCATGAGGGACCCAAGCCGAATCGCACTGCCTCAAGCCCGGTGATCGAGCGTCCCGATGGGACGGCACATCCAAGCCGGGGTGCTTCAGCCCCCGGGTTGATGGGGCGGATTCCTTCGTCGGGAACCGACGATGCAGGGTCCAGGAGCCGGTTTCCCGATGTCTCGTCGGTGCCCGACGGGAGAATCCGACTGCGGATTCCGGGCGCTGAAGCGCCCGGCTGGAATGCGTGGTCCCTCCGGGATCGGCACGAAGCGGTGCGCTTGAGGAAATGCCATTCGACCTGCACCCCTGCCCCGTCGGCTGAGTGCGTCCCGTCCGGAAAGTCGCAAACTGTATTAACAAAGGTAACAGACGTTTCGACACTTTCCATTGAATTGCCGGCTGCGCTGCAGTCAGTTGATAGGTGGTCAAGGCATTCACGCCAACCCTCAGCCACACTTGGAACTCAACTTCCTCCCTCCATCCCATGAAACGCAGTATTCTCCCACTCCTCGTCCTCGCGCTTGGACTCGTTCCGGCAGGGGCTGTCGAAATCACCCTGAATGGCTTGTCCAACACGGACTGGGCCTCTCCATCCGACAACCCGTCGGACCCGACAAGGCGCAACAACGCGGTTATCACTCAAGACAGCGTTGTGGTCGGCGACCGGGCCGGCGCTCCGGTGGTGGGCGATGGCAGCAACACGGCGACACTCGACGTCAGTGACTTTCTCGAAGACGGCGAGGGGGAACCCTCAGCGGCCACCCTCGCCTATACCGTCGGGGGACTCGACCTCGACGGAACCGGGGGATTCAACGATTCGTTCGTGCTCAGCTTCACCGTCACCGCGAGTTCGGGTGGCATCGGCACGCCCGGGTTCGCCGTCGATGACGTGCCCAACGACGAACCACTCAACCAAGGTTACCTCAATCTCGACACTGGCGGGAACATCAACGCCAGCGATGAATTCATCAACATCCAGTTCAGCAGTCTGGTGGTGAATCTGAACGGCGGTACCGGGAACGGCAGCGGCACATTCGACGGCTTCTCCGGGGTTCATTTGCTGAACTTGACCGGGACAAGCGTCCCAAAAATCAATGGCGTCAACACCGCGGCCGGAGTGGCCGATGTGGACCTCGCACCCGGCGGGCTCGATTCCGGCCTCTTGATGGAATGGGGAGGCACCGGGAGGTATTATGCGGGCACTTGGGATGTCCAGGTGACGATCCCGGCGGCACCAGGCCAGGTCACCCTCGCCGACTTCACCTACGATCCGGCCGACGGCAGCGCCGAGGTGAGCATCGTCGGCGCGGCCAACACCAACTACAAGCTGGTCGAGGCCGACGACCTGGATTTCTCGAATCCGGATCAGGATCCGATTCCGCTCACCGGTGCCAGCGTCGGAACGCTCGACGGCAACGAGGTGACCACCGATGGCAGCGGCAACGCCACCGTGCAGTTCAACCTCGGCACCGCCAAGGCCGCCACCTTCCTCCGGGCCGAGACGGCACCTTGAGGGACCTCTCCAGAAGCGGCTACCAATCAGCACCTATCCCAGAAAGGAAACCCCGATCACCGGTACCACATGCTGTCCCAAAACCGATGCCAGATGCCATGCAACTGCTCGTTTGCGGAGCCGGATGATTTCCGACCAAGAGCGGTCGCTCCCCGGTTCTTCCCGGCTTCGAACACAGAACAACGCATCCAACCCATCATCACCATGAAATCAATCCCCTCATTTCATACAGCTGTCGCCATTGCTGCGATGGCGATCTTGTCAGCCAACGGCCAAGTTGTCGTGGAGCAATACTTGAATCTGGGAACAGCTGCTGGAACAGGCTCGGCTTCCTTTAATTTCAACACGGTTACGGCAGACAACAGCGTTCTTTTAATCGCCATTGGCAGCGAAGTGCATACCTTCGAAAGTGTTACTTTCGACGGGAACGAGCTGACACCAGCTTTCGAATCCAACGACGTTGGTTTGCGAGAGAGTTACATTTTTGCGCTGGACCTCGGCAATGAAGTCGCCACCAGCGGTCTAAGCATCGACATGGAATTCACTGATACTTTAAATGGAGCCAGTGGATTTGGAGTCTCGGTGCTGCAGGTCTCCAATGCCGACTTCTCCAGCCTTGCTGGCGGTTCGAGTGGAGGCGGCGACATCACGGTGCCTGCTTTGGCGGCGGGCTCGCTGATTCTGGATGTCGTTGGCAGCAACAGCGTGGCAGCTGGGAATCTGCTCCCTTCAGGTCTAACCCGCACGACGCTTCTGGCGCAACAACAACTCAGCAGTGCCAGTTCGCGTTCCTCGTTGATTAGTAACACAACCGGAGGCGGAGTCGTCGGATGGACCGGAGAGTCGGGCGGATCGAATTCCGCGATTTGGATCGAAGCCATTACGACCTCCGACCCTTCCACACTGGCCCTCGCCGACTTCACCTACGATCCGGCCGACGGCAGCGCCGAGGTGAGCATTGTCGGCGCCGCCAACACCAACTACAAGCTGGTCGAGGCCGATGACCTGGATTTCTCGAATCCGGATCAGAACCCGATTCCACTCACCGCCGCCAGCGTGGGAACGCTCGACGGCAACGAGGTGACGACCGATGCCAGCGGCAACGCCACGGTGCAGTTCAACCTCGGCACCGCCAAGGCCGCCACCTTCCTCCGGGCCGAGACGGCCCCGTAGACGAGACTCTCCTTCCTGCCGCTCTGAACTTCCAAGATCTGATGATGAAAACGATCTTCAACTCATTCGCCCGATGCCTGATCCCGGCATGCTTCGCCATCTTCCCGATCTCGCCCTCGGCTGCCACAACCATCATCGACAGCACCACCCTCAACGGCAGTTTCGAGGACGGCACCGGCACCGGAATCGGCTCCACCATCGATCTCTGGCAGCCGTCGTTGAATCCCGCTGCAAACGTTCAGGAGCAGCGCATCGACAACAATGCCAGCGATGGGACCTACTCCGCCGTGATTGGTTACGATGACGACCTCAACACGGATCTCGCCACCGGCCTGCTGCTCAACACGGGTCACAAGGTCGGAGCGGGAGAAACCTACGACCTGAGCTTCGACTGGATCCCGCTGTTCAGGTGGCAGAGCACGGACGAGGTGATCTGGCGCCTGTTCACCACCAGCGATGACACCACCAGTGGAACCGTCACCGAGATCGCGAGCGGGACCATCACCGGGTTCGCCAACGGGGCGGGCTACAAGAACTACGACTTCAACGGCATTGGCGCGGTGGTCGCCGCCAATGTGGGCCGGGATCTCTGGATCGAATTTGACCAGAACAACGCGGTCGAAGGAGAGAGGGAGTTTAGCCGAATCGACAACGTCGTGCTGGCCTCCATTCCGGGGCCGGCTTCCCCCGCCCTGCTCGGATTCACCTACGATCCGACCGACGGCAGCGCCGAGGTGAGCATCGCAGGCGCCGCCAACACCGCCTACATTTTGGTCGAGGCTGACGACCTGGATTTCTCGAATCCCGATCAGAATCCGATCCCCCTGACCGGAGCCAGCGTCGGAACCCTCGACGGCAACGAGGTGACGACCGATGCCATCGGCCATGCCACGGTGCAGTTCAACCTCGGCACCGCCAAGGACGCGACCTTCCTACGGGCCGAAACCGCCCCCTAGGCGAGACCCTCCCGCCTGCCGCTCTGAAACTCCGAGATCCCATGATGAAATCGATCTTCAGCCCCTGCGCTCGATCCCTGATCCCGGCATGCTGGGCATCTTCCCGATCACGGGCCTTCTTCCCCTGCCCGCCCGGCCTGCCTCATCGCGCCGATCCGTTCCACCATGGCTTACGGCGCAGCTTCACCCCGGCACGCTCTGGGACCTGACCTTCCACCGGAGCAGACCGGCCCGCTGAAAGATCATGGGCAAGCGCTCTTCGTCTCCTCAGCGTGATCCCTGGCATTCAGAGAATGGATCGCTGTCCTAGAATTGATGCCAGATACTTCCAGGATTCCACTTGAAAAGCGGCCCGGCCACCTGCAAACCTCGCGGCAACTTTCGGAACGATTATCGCCCCAAAAGCGCCCTGCAAAGGAGGCTTCCCCGCAGCCAAACCTCGAGCCCAACAGCACTTCCCACCAAATTTATCACTCCACAGATCTCCCAGCCATGAAACTCGCCAGCACAGAACTCCTTACACTTGCTGCCATCCTCTTCTCTGGCAGCTTGCATGCCGCCGTGACTTTCACGGTCACCGAATCGGTTCCCGACGGGGCCAACGGCTCAGGAACTCGCGCCCTGTCAACCACACTCGGGGACATCTCTGCACCGGCGAATCTTTTGACTACCACCTACACCATATCGAATCTCGACTTAACCAGCGTTGGCGGCACTCTCACTGATACAATCGCCTTTGATATCACCTACTCCCAAACCGGCGGCACCGGAGTCCAGTTCAACGGATTTGGTAATGTCTCGGTGCGTGGTGATAGTGGTGATGACAACCAGATCGATGTTGGTGAGACGTTGACGGCAGCGGTCTCTCTCAACGCCGGCCTCACGACATTCGGCGGCGTGATCGGCCTCGGCTTGGTCAATGCCGATGTCGGCGGTTTAGGTCCCTCTGAAGAATGGAATGTCATCCATGATGGCGGCACGATTGGAAGGACAGGGATCGCTGAAAGACTCACAAGCTTCGCCTCTTCTTCCTTCGTTACCATTCAACCCGTACAGAGCAACACCGGTAATGATGCTATGAATTTGCAGGGCTTCGACGTGGTAATCAACGCTGCGGTTCCCGAGCCTTCGTCGCTTGCGTTGGTTTCCGGCTTCGTCGGCTTGTCCTTGCTGCGCCGCCGTCGCTGAGATGGCAGGTTTTTCAATATGATCCCATTCTTACGGGATATCCAAGACACCCGGGGGCAAATTGCCCTCGGGTGTTTTTTCGGCCATATGAAAACATCTCCCTTGTTCCTTATCCTGCTCAACTTGCTGTTGGCAGCGGCTCAAGGCGCTCCCAAACCCAACATTCTCTACCTCTACGTCGATGACATGGGCTGGGGATCGATCGGGCCCAACGGGCAGGCCCAGCGTAAACTTGACGGCCTGCCTCATGTCCTGACCCCCAACATAGATAGCCTGGCAGATCAGGGGGTGAATTTCACCCGGGCCTACGGCTGCACGGTCTGCTCCCCGGCCCGCTCCTCGCAGCAGTCCGGCTTTCACCAGGGCCACACCTACGCCGACCGCAATGACCCCGATAACGCACGCAAGGCGATGCGGGCCGACGACCGGTTGATGGGCGACGTGCTCTCGGAGGCCGGATACGCCACCGGCTACTGGGGCAAATGGGGCTACGGCGCCTCGCAGGATCAATCCAATCCGCAGATCCTCAACCTCCAGACGCTACCCACCTCCCACGGCTACCAGGACGTTCTGGCCGAACTCCACCACATCCGGGCCCACACCTTCTACCAGCCGACCCTTTGGAAAGCGCCCGCCACCGCAGGGGCCCTCGGCGGACTGGAACTGGTTCCCAACTCGATCGCGGCCTACGGCAACAACGCCAACTACCCCGAAACACCCGCCTTTCAAAGCGATCCCGGCTACCCGGCTACCAGCTACTGCGACGATGCCTACTGTTTTGCCGCCCTCGATTTCGTCCGCGCGCAGGCGCAGACCTACCATTCCACCGGCCAGCCCTTTTTCGGCCTGCTGGCCGTTCAGGTACCCCATTCCCCCTACGCCGAAATCAGCCAATTGCCGAATTGGGACGCCGCCTACTCGGGCAATGCACCCTTTGCCGGCATGTCCAGCGAGGCCAAGCAATGGGCGGCGATGGTCACGCGCATCGATGCCCACCTGGGCAACATCCTGGCCGCGCTGGAGGACCCCAACAACGATGGAGACACCAGCGACTCCGTGGCTGACAACACGATCGTCATCTTTATGTCGGACAATGGTGGGCCAAGCAACAACGCCCGTTCGGAGATCAATGCCAACGGCGGTCTCCGCGGGAGCAAAGGCAGCATCTACGAAGGCGGCATCCGCGTGCCAATGGTCATCCGCTGGCCCGCGATGATCAACACCACTTCATCACTTCAACCTGGCACGAACAGCGATCAGCCCATCGATGTCACCGACCTGCTCCCCACACTCTGCGATGTGGTGGGTGTCGAAACGCCGTTGGGCATCGACGGCGTCTCGATCGCCCCGACCCTCACCGGCAGCGGCCACCAGCGGACGCGGGAATATCTGATCCATGAGGCGCAGCCCAATTACTCCATCATCCGCGGGGACATGAAGCTGGTTGGCCCCGGAAACGCGCTCTATAACCTCGCGACCGATCCCGACGAATCAGACGATATCTCCGGCAGCAATACGGCTCTCGTCGCCGAACTCAGCGCGATCGCCCTGGCCGAACGCGTCACCGAGCCAGCCTGGTCCGCCATCACCTATCACCAATGGACGGGCAATGACGGAGACGTCACCTCCGACGCTGCCCACTGGTCCGATTACGAATACCGGAACGCCCTCAACAACACCGTCTATCAGACCGACAGCGGCGCACCGAACGCTTCATGGATTGCGCGGATGGAGAACAGCGGTACCACGCCGGCCACCGCCACTGCGGATGCCGATCTCGAGGTGCTGGGCCTGGAGGTCCGGGGTGCATCGACCACCGCCACCCAGACTCTCGAAGTCGGCTCCCGGACGCTCACCGCACGCAACGAACTGCGCCTCTCCGCCCATTCGAAGCTCACGCTCGACAACGGCATGGTTCGATCTCAGCGGCGGATCGACCTGCGGGAAGACGGCACGCTTGAAGGCGCGGGCACGCTCGACACCTCGCTCCACAGTGCGGGCACGCTGGCCGTCACCGAATCGAGCGGCACCACCATCCCCGGCTCCGGCACCGAACTGCTGACCAACGGCGGATTCGAAAGCGGCAGCGGCACCGCCTTCAGTGCCACCGACAGCTGGACCAACCTCGGCGGAGATCAGTCGGTCAACGCCCGCAACACCACCAATCCAAGCTCCGGCAGCTACCGTGGCATCGTGGGCAACGGATCCAACGGGCCGGTTTCTCCATCCACCGATACCGGTCTCACGATCCAGACTGGTGATGCCTTTACGCTGAGCTTCCAACACGCGGGTGCCTTGAACTGGGATCTCGGCGCAGACACGATCACCGCCACGCTCTACTATCAGGACGGCGGCGACCATACCATCGGCAGCATCACCGTCACACCCACGCAGGATTTCTCCACCGGCTACAACTCGGCCAGCACCGAAATCGCCGCCACAGCCGGTTCAGTCGGACAATCGCTTTGGCTGCGGATCGAATCAGCCACCGCCGAGTCCAGTGGCGAGTTCGCATCCATCGACGATGTCTCCCTGCTACGCAACGGCGACCCGGTCACGGTTTCCGGCAGCCGCAGCCTTCAAATCACCGGCGACTACCGCGAGTCAACCGGGGCGACCCTCGAACTCACCCTCGCCGGAAGTGAGGCGGAGAATCACTCCCAGCTTCTCATTGCTGGCTCCGCCACCCTGGCCGGTAGCCTGGCGGTCACCGTCGACCCCGGCTTCACGCCGGCTCGCGGTGACTCCTTCACCATCCTCACCGCCGGATCCCTTACAGGCACCTACAACCATCCGGAACAACGCGTCACCGGCTCCGACGGCACTCTCTTTGACATCACTTACACCGGCACCACGGTCACCCTCACTGCGGACGCAACCACCGCCCAGGGCACACCTTATTCGTGGCTCGAGTTTTACGAGATCGACGGCGGTGACCATGAAGCCGCCGACCTGATCGACCACGATGGCGACGGGATGCTGGCCTGGGAGGAATACCTGGCCGGTACCAATCCGACCAGTCCCCGTTCGTTCTTCGCGGCATCCATATCGACGGCATCGGGCAGTCTTGAGATTCGTTGGCCCAGCGCTCCGGGGAGAGTGTACCGCATCCTTGAGTCCGGCGATCTCGTGACGCCCTTCGCCCCCTTTGCGGGCCCGTTCTCAGCCACTCCCCCGGAAAACGTCTTCCCCATTCCCGATGGGCCGAGCCACCGGTTCTTCCAGATTCAGGTCGAACTGGAGTGAGGGAGCTCTAGCGGCACTTGGCCTCACAGCCATTTCCCTTCCGCCAAACCGCCCTCATGAAGCCCCGCTCGAAAATGATGATAGGTTCGCTCCCCCTGAGCATGCTCGCCACGGCGGCTCTCGTCGGCATCGGCGCCCACGGCGGAAACGCCGCAGAGGAGCGACCCAACGTGATCGTCATCATGGCCGACGACCTGGGCTACGGCGATGTCGGTGCCTATGGAGCGGATCCGGCCGTGTTGGCGACGCCTCAGATCGACCGGCTTGCCTCTGAGGGGCTGCGCTTCACCAGCGGCTACAGCGCCAACTCGACCTGCACCCCCACCCGCTACGCCTTCATGACCGGGCGATATGCGTGGCGGAGCAGCGGCACGGGGATCGGAGGCATCAACTCCACCCTGGTCATTGATCCCGAACGCAGGACCATCGCGGACATCTTCAAGTCGGCGGGATACGCCACGGCCGTGGTCGGAAAATGGCATCTCGGCCTCGGTTCGGGGGCTGCCCCGGACTGGAACGGAGTGCTCAGTCCCGGTCCCCTGGAACTGGGCTTCGACTACTGCTTCCTGCTACCGAACACCAATGACCGCGTGCCCAGCGTCTATGTCGAAAATCATGCCGTCGCGAACCTCGATCCGGCCGATCCACTGACGGTCAGCAGCAGCCAGATTCCCGACAGCAATCCATACAGCGGCGTTCCCGCCAGTGCACTGACCTACACTTCCAGCCACGGGCACAACAACTCCGTGCACAACGGCGTCGGCCGCATCGGATACTTCAGCGGAGGCCAGGCGGCACGCTGGCGCGACGAGGACATGACGGATGACTTCATGAACAAGGCGCTGGCCTGGATCGAGGCCAACCGGAACGGGCCATTCTTTCTCTTCTTCTCCTCCCAGGATTGCCATGTGCCGCGGCTGCCCCACGAGCGGTTCCAGGGTGTTTCCGCACTCGGCTGGCGGGGCGATGCCATTGCCCAGATCGATTGGAGCGTCGGGGCGATCCTCGACAAGCTCGAGGCGCTCGGCATCGAGGACGATACCCTCATCGTTTTCTGCAGCGATAATGGCCCGGTTCTCGACGATGGATACAACGACGACTCCGTTTCCAAGAACACGGCTACCGGCCATCAACCCGCAGGAATCCACCGGGGCGGAAAATACAGCGTCTTCGAAGGAGGCACACGCACCCCGTTCATCACCTGGTGGCCCGGCCGGATCGCCGCCGGGCAGGTCTCGGATGAAATCGTCTGCTCGCTCGACCTCGCCGCCAGTTTCGCGGCCATGACCGGGCAGGTGCGCCCCGACTCCAACGCCTATCCGGACAGCCAAAATCTCCTCGAGCCGCTCCTTGGCGTGACCGGCACCCGGGGGCGCGAGCACCTGATCCAGGCGAACAACACCGGATCCTCGCTCGGCTTCCGCCAGGGTCGCTGGAAAATCGTGGGCACCGGCGAACTCTACGACCTCGAAAACGATCCGTCCGAGTCCGCCAACCTCGCCGCCACCCACCCGCAACGGCTCGCCGACCTGATCGCACGAAGAAACGAATTGACGGCCATGAGCGGCACCGCCCTGTCACTCTCCGCTACGGTCACCGCAGGCGGGATCGAGCTGTCCTGGCCGGAAGACCCCGACCCGGCCGCCGACAGCTACACCCTCTTTCGGGCCACCGGTCCGGCCGGTCCCTACACCCCGGTGGCAAGCAATCTGAGCACCGCCGGATACACCGATGCCAGCGTGATCCAGGGCATCCCCTATTTCTACTATTACCGAACGTCCTACGCGAGTCCGGAGCAGTCCATCCCCAGCAACATCGTGTCGGCGGAGTCTCCCCGCGCGGGCGGCTCGCCTCTGGTTGTTCAGGCCGAGGATGCCGCGATCACCGCTGGATTCATCAACAACCTCGGCGGGGGCTGGAGCGGAAGCGGCTATGTCGATCTCGACGAGGGCGGGGCGGTCACCTTCTCCGTCGATCTCGCGGAGGCGGGAACCTACTCGCTGGCATTCCGCGTGGCCGGCGCGGTCGATGCCATGGCGGCCGAAGTTTCCGTCAACGGCGTCGCGGTTCGGAGTGCACTGCCCTGCCCGAACACCGGAAGCTGGAACAACGCATGGCAGGAGGTCTCCCAACCCGGTGTCGCTTTGAACGCCGGTGTCAACACGCTGCGCTTCCGCGACAACGGCAACAATCAGCCCCAACTCGATCAGCTCACCCTCCTCTCCGACGCCTCCCGTGCCCCCTATGCGCTCTGGGCGGAGTTTCACCAACTGCGCACGGGGCTCGACGGCGACGAGGATGGGGATCGGCTGTCCAATCTGGGCGAATATGCGTGGGGCGGTCATCCGACCGACCCGGCGGACCGCGGACACCCGTTGCAGGTCTCCCATGCAGGGGGCACCCTCAGCTTTTCCTTCCCCCGGCGCTCCGATCCCGATGCCGGTCTCGAAGATCAGGTCCAGTCCTCACCGGACCTCAGCCCGGACTCCTGGAGCGAGATCACCGATGGCACCATCGAGGTAACCCCAGATGGCTTCTCCGAAGGGTTTGATCGGGTGACCCTCACATGGCCCCTTCCGTCCGCACCACGGCATTTCCTGCGCGTAGTGGCCGGGCTGAGATGATTCACCGGCGAAAGGCAGGCAAGCGTTGCCGGAATCGGCGCCCTGAGGAGCCGTCTGGACAGCTAAGCCCACTCCCACTCAGATCCTGGCTAAATTTTGGTAACAGCGACTTTTCAATTGCGGGTTGAACAGCCGGCTTCGCAGCCGCCATCTTACCGCCAACAGAGAAGGCTACCACACCCCCAATGCAAATGATCATGAAACTCATCCAACCCATCATCCTATCCTCCCTCATGGTCGCAGGCAGTTTGCAGGCAGCCGTGGTGATAACCGTTACCGATGTCACCCCATTGACAGGCGATCCCAATAATGGACCTCCAAATTCGTTCACCGGGACAACGACTCCGGGGATATTCGCTAGCGCCAATGAGATTCCTGGCGAGCTTCCTAACTTGGGCTACACTTTGACCGGAGCGGACTTGACAAGTCTCGGTGCGACGGAGTTTGGAGGAGCGGGAACTGGAGTGATCCAATTCCAAGTAGCATTCACACAGACTGGAGGATCAGCTGTTCAGGAATCAGCCACCAGTGGCAAAGTTTCCGTCACTGGAGGTAATAGCAACCGAATAGATGACGGTGAGACTTTGACAGCGACAATTGCTGGAATCAGCATCATCGGATATGACGGCATCGACGGGTCGGATCTAAGCATTGGTTTTACATATGCCCAACTCAGCAATGTGACTGGCACATTAGATATTACCCACGAGGCTGGCACTGTTGCCACCACCACCGATGCTACTTTCGATACTTCCAGCTTTTTCACTATTACATCCGGAGCTGGAGAAATCGCAGCCCTGAACGCTTACACCATCGAGATCACCGCGGTTCCCGAGCCCTCCGCCGCTGCTCTACTGGGAGGCCTGTGCATGTTGGCACTTCTGCGCCGACGCCGCTGAGCGAACTTGCTTCCAATCCGGCTCTCACGAGTCGGATCACATGACTTCCGGGCCGCCCAGAAGGGCGGCCCGTTATGGATACCGATCCAGCCGTCGTTCGATGAAATCGCTCGAGGGGCGGACTTCTCTTCACAGATCAAGATCCACCAACCGTGCATCCACAAAACACCGCCCATCTGGCCCTACTCTTGCTGGTCTTCAGCGCCGCTTCGGCATCCGCCACTGTCGTCTGGGAAGAAAAGTTCGCCAGCGAGCCCACCTGGGCCGCCGACAGCATCTCCCCCGGGGTCACCGAGGATGTAACCGCCACTGGCACCAAGTTCATCCGGGGCGGCGGCCGGGTGGATCATCGAACGAGCGCCGGAAGCGATGGCGCAGCCGGGGTCATGCGGCTGCGACCCAGCGACAACCCGGACGGGGAAACCCGCGGATTCTCCATTCTGTTGGACTCCACCATCCTCACCCCCGGCAGCTACACCTTGAGCTACTACCTGAGCACCAACGCTTCTGCCGAACCGGAAGACTACGTCCATGCCAGCGTTTGGGAGGCCGACTCCTCAGGGGGAAGCGGCAGCTACACCATCAACGTCATGCCGGGTGTGAGCGCCCTGCCCACTGTGGACGCCGGTACAGCGACTCCGGCCCTTCTCGGATCGAAACAAACGACTCTTCCCGACAACACGGACTTTACCCTTCAATCCTTCGACTTCAACTACACCGGGGGAGATGTGATCCTCTTGTTCGCCACCATCGAGGGCAATGCGGGCGGCGACGGACAAGATGTCTATTTCCTGGACAACGTCCAGATCACAGCCTCCGACCCGCCGCCTTCCTCAAGCCAACCGAACATCATCTTTCTGTTCGCGGACGATGCCGGCTACCAGGACTTCGGCTTTCAGGACCCCTTGACCGGACAGACCACCGAGTTCCTCACGCCGAACCTCGACCAGCTTGCCCAGCAGAGCATCCTCTGTAGCGCGGCCTACGTTTCGTCATCGGTGTGCAGCCCGTCTCGCGCCGGCTTGCTCAGTGGACGCATGCAGAACCGCTTCGGCTACGAGGGCAACGTGGCGAATGCCAACGACCCCAACGACGGGATGCCGCTCGACGAGAAGCTCATCTTCGAACGGCTCGGAGAACTGGGCTACGAGATCGGCGTCGTGGGCAAGTGGCACATTGGCCGCCATCTCACCAAACAACCGAAACAGCGCGGCGTGGACTACTTTTACGGCATGTGGGGCGGCTCCCGTCAGTACTTCGGCACGGAGTCCAGCGACGACAAGAGATTGCGTGACAACGATGGCAACTGGCGCAGCAACTGGGTCAACGAGCCGTCTTTCAACGGCATCGCGCCAGACCCCACCCACGGCCGCCACCTGACGGATGCCTTTGGCGATGCCGCCTGCGAATTCATCCACGCAAACGCCAACACCGGCCAGCCCTTCTTCCTTTACCTCCCCTTCACCACGCCGCACGGTCCCTACGACTTGTCCAAGGCCGAAGACCTCGCCCTGTTCTCGGGCTTTACCGACTGGACCGCGAACCACAGGAACTCGGCCGCCCTGGTTCATGCCATGGACCGCGCGATCGGCTACATCCTCGACCGTCTCGAAGATCCGAACAACGACGGCGACACCGCCGACTCCATCGCCGGAAACACGATCGTTGTCTTTACCAACGACAACGGCGGCCCCACCAACAAGGACGAAGCTCACCGCAACTTCCCTCTCCACGGAGACAAGGGCTCACCCTACGAGGGCGGGCATCGGGTTCCCTTCATCGTCCGCATTCCCGACCCCGCAAATCCAGGACAATACCACGTCGGCACCTATGCTCATGCGATCAGCACCCTCGACATGTATCCCACCTTCGTCGAGGCCGCCGGCGGCACGGTCGAGAAACAGACCGACGGCGTCAACCTGCTGCCCTACCTGACCGGTGAAAACACAAGTCCACCGCATGAACGCCTCGTCTGGCGCCGGAAACCGGACTGGGCCATTTTGGAAGGAGAATGGAAGCTCAGCGGCACGTCATCGGGCAACCGGCTGAACCGCATCAATGCCAATGGCTCCGGCGAGCCCGACGACCTTTCCGCCACCTATCCCGAGATCCGCCAGGACCTGCTCGAAAAGTTCGTCGCCTACGAGGTGCAGTTCGACAAGGAGCGGTGGACGGATGCGAGTTCCAACCGCTTCGACGACTTCCGTTTCCGCGAGAGCGTCGCCACCAACCAGAACTTCTCGACCGCCAACGCCTGGACCGATGGCTCCTCCAACAAGACCATGGTGACCAACGACGTCTACCCGAACCTCTCCCTCGAATTCCGTCCACGCAACGATGCCGACTACACCGCCAACAACGACCTCGACCGACTGACCGCGTTGGGTTTCATGCTCAACGAGATCGTCTTTGCAGGCAGCTTCGGCGGCACCGCCGACCGCACCGCCACCGTGACCGGGAACCCGATGATGTTTGTCAACGACCAGACCGGCACCCCGCCGGGCCTGCGGCTTGACGCCACCAGCACCTCAAGTTCCAGCTACAGCTTCGAGATCGCCAACGATCTGATTCTCTACAACGACTTCGAGATCACCGGCGAAAGCCCGCTGGACTACCTCGTCAGCGGCGACATCTCGGTCTTCGCGAATCCCTGTTCGCTGACCAAGAGTGGTGCGGCCAGGGTGAAACTCGCCGGTGCCAACGCCTGGGGAGGCACCACCCGCATTCAGGGCGGCACTCTGGCCCTCGCCTCCGGCATGCAGACCCGTTCGCTCGAGATGATGGCTGGAGCCACTCTCGAGATGAACCTCGACAACACGATCACCGTGGACGGGACCGCCGCCCTCCAGGGACATCTGAAAGTGCTACCCGGCACCGCAAACTCTCCCACCCTGATCCAGGCTACCTCGATCAGCGGGCGTTTCACCACTACCAGCCTGCCTGCCCCGCCGTCCGGCGAACACTGGCAGTTGGTCTACACCGCGACCAGCGTCGAACTCACCACCGGTGCCTTCCCCGACACCGACGGCGACCTGCTGGACGACAACTGGGAAATCTCCCAGTTCGGCAACCTCACCGCCAGCCGGGGCGGGAATGACAACTTCGATGGCGATCCGGACAGCGACCTTATGGAGCTCATCACCGGCACCGCCGCCAACGATCCAAGCTCGTTCTTCCGCACGACCGTTTCCGCGCCGGCTCCCTCGACCTTGCGAATCGACTTCGACGGCCGCACCGGCCGCAGCTACGTGATTGAAACCAGCGAGTCGCTCGACGGGGGCGATTGGACCGAACGCAGCAGCATCGGCCCTCTAGGGGCCGACGGCCCGCAGTCGCTGCAATACGCCGCTCCCGGCAGCCCGCCAGCTCTCTTCGGAAGGATTCGGATTTCCAGCGACACCGGCCCCTAGTGTCCCGCGCGGAAAGAGCGTCGGCTTTCGCGCGAGAAATTTTTTCCAAATGCAAGGCGTGAGGAGAAAGCAAATCGAGATTTGTGACCGACGAGCAACGCCGCAGTTGGGAAAAAGATCCGCGCCCCTTCCCCCCGTCGAGCAAAGCGAGCAAACTTCAAAAATCCTCCACAAATACGAAAGGTGACGAACTTGACGCGCGGGATACTAGCGGGGAGCTTCATCGTCCCCTTGATTGCGGACTATCCTAATCGAGGTTTCAGCGCTTCGGGAGATCGCCATTGAAGCGTGGCCGGGTCGTCGCTCATCTTGATGAAGTTCGCTCCCTTTGCCTCATCAACCGCTCTCCCCGCTGACGTGACCACCTTTCGTTCGGCAGGACTCGCTCACCACCTTTGGTTATTGGGTTTTCCAAAGGTGGTTGCAAACCGCCACCCGCCCCCGGCTTCATTGGGTTTCCGGGGGCGGGTGGCAATATGCACGGAGTCAGCGACCTTTTGGATCCCCAGATTCTGTATGGCCAGCCGTTGAGCTGAAGGGCTTCGCTCCCTGGCCACCCTCGCCCGCACCCTGCGCTCCTGTAGCCAGGAAATCCGCCTGCATGTGGCGGTTCACCAAGATCAACGGCATCACTGAAGGATTCCACCGCAACATGAAGCTCATGCAACGAAGAGCCTACGACTTCACGAACTTCCAAGACTAATCGCCCAGTGCGGATGACCCCTGACACAAGAAATGAAAACGGGTTCCCCCCCAATCCATATTTTGGCCCCGCCTCACCGACCATCCGAAAGCACTGACCCCCGGCCCGGACAAGCCGGAGCAGGGGTTTAGTGGTCGGAGCGGCCAGATTCGAACTGACGACATCCTGCTCCCGAACCCAACAATCTTTCGTAACTTCCTGAGCCTCATGACCCCTTTGTCCTCCCATGTCCCCCATGTCGGGGCCTGTCTCGACTTTTAAGGGCAATAAGGGCACCATCGCTCCAGTCCGATGGCCAAGCCCGCCAGATTCTCTCCACACAAGATCACCCGGGGCAAATGGGTGGTGAACATCCCGCCTGCGTATTCCGACTCGGGCCGGCGGGAACGCCACTTTTACAAGAGCCGCAAGGCTGCCGAGGAGGCGGCCGCAAAACTTCGCGAAGAGAAGGAGACCTTTGGCGAGCAGGCACGCGCCATCTCCCCCACCCTCGCTGACCAGGCACATGCTGCGGCGAAGCTGCTGGCACCCTATGACGTCTCCCTTCTCGACGTCGTCCAACGCTTCGTGGCAGCCGAACAGGAGATGCGAAGCTCGACGAAGGTGGCGGAGGCCGTGGATGCCTTCGCCAAGACGAAGGAGCACCTGAGCAACAAGCAACAGCAGGCGGTCCGCTACATGAGCAAGCATCTCAAGGAGGACTTTGGTGGCCGGATGCTCTCAGGCATCACGACCCAGGAGCTTACGGAGCACATTGATTCACGAACCGATGGAGCAAGCGCCTTCAATGGACGCCGCCGACTGCTTGTGACCTTCTGGCGATGGGCGGTGAAGCAGCCCCGGCATTGGGCCAAGGCAGAGGTCGCCGAGAACATCGAAACCAAGAAAACCCAGACACAAGAGATCGGGATCCTCACCGCCAAGGAGGCAGCCAGGCTGATGGCTGCGGCTGAAGCTCATTTCCCCGACTGCGTGCCGGGCTTTGCGATCGCCCTCTTCACGGGCATGCGCCAGGCCGAGCTTTCCCGCCTGACCCCGGAAGACATCACCGAGGAAGGAATCCGGGTGCCGGCCGCCAGCGCGAAAACGAAGCGCCGCCGATTCGTGAACATGCCCTCCCCGCTGGCAGCATGGCTCGAGGCGTACCCCATCGGTAAGAGCGTTCTTCCGCCGAACTGGAAACGGAAGGAAATGGCCGTGCGGCGGCTGGCCGGTTTCCGGGTCTGGTCGGATCTGGTGCCCAGCATGAAGCTCAAGCCCAAGCTGAAGGCCAAGCCGCCGACGAAACTGCCCAAGTGGCCTGACAATGCCCTGCGGCACACCCACGCGACCGTCGCGATCGCCACCGGTGCCACGATCGAGCTGCTGACTTTCGAGTTCGGCCACAGCGGTGGACCACAAATGCTCCGCTCCCACTACGTTGGGGCCATGCCCAAGAACGAGGCACTGGCCATTCTCCAAATCGGTCCTAAAGGCGAGAAGCTTCCCCTGGTGGAGGTGGCATAGGCCTTGGCCCTAGAAATCCATGAGCCAGAAGCGACGAGGCGAAAAAGAGTTTCAAGCGGCTGAGGAGGAGCGACTCAAACAGAGCGAGGAAGAACGCCAAAGGAGGGCGTTGGCCCTGGAGGCGCAGGAACCCGCCCGAGAGATCAGGGAGGCGGCCCAAATCCTGGAAAGTGCCATCCAAAATTCCGATCGGGATTCTCTTCTCGACTGGATGGAGCAGCACGGCTGGGAAAGGCCGATGCCGGCGTTTGACTATCACCAGGCTATTGAGGGAATTCAGAATCTAAGAAGAGCGGCCTCGATTGGAGAAACGAAAGCAGTTGGCTACCTTCACCGCCTTGCCTGCGAAGTCAGTGACCATCTGGCGGCAATCCTTGCCTCGGATGGAACGGTCACGGGCACCGATTGCGAGCGAGATGCACCAATCGACTCCGAAGCGGTCTCAACTGCGCTTGCTACGCTCGGCCGAGCTGATCCAGCTGTCCTGAGGGCGACCGCCGAGGGGCTTGCCCGAGAGGTCCCTTCCTGGCAGTTCGTTCCACTTCCTTTCGGTTTCGTTGAGGCAATCCGGGGCAAGCGGTCCGGAGTTTCATCCCCTGCGCACAAGCAAGATGATGCTTCTCTGTCCGGGGAGAATGCCTCCGGCGCATCGGGCTCTTCTCCCGAGAGGCCCGATGAAGCACCTGCCCTTTCTCAGGCGGGAGGGGCTGGTACGCATGGTGCCGAGCCCGTCGAGGAATTCGACCTGTTGAAGAGCAAGATTGCAGACCGCCTTCCAGCGGCGCTGCTCGACCCTTTGATCCGCTCATTGAATCGAGGTGATTCGGGGCGCGACCAGAGGCCTTCTGAAAAGGCTTCGATTGCTAAGGGGCTGCCCGTCGAATGCGAGACCTTGCTTGAACGAATGCTTGAGCGTCGGTTCCTCGGGGAAGCCGTCGACGCCGCACGCGAAGTCTTGCTTCAGCGTGACAGATGGCCTCAGATCCTCGTTCGCGATCGCATTGATGGAACTTCGCTTTGGCCTCCTCACGAGTGCCTCGAAGACCTTGGCGAAGGCCTACTTCCGGACCAATTCGAGGATCTGTGGAGGGCAAAGGAGGGCTCTCCGCGGCGAGTCGCTGCAGAGATCGCGCGAGTCCTGAACTCCGAGCGGGAACGGAAAGACTGGCGAACCCCAGCAGAACTCTTGGAGGCGCTCGAACGGCTCGAAAGATGGAATTGTAGCTTTGAGGCCCGAGACTTCGGTTTCGTGGAGTCAGAGGCCCGGGTCTTGACCGAGACCCTTGGCACCCCTCAGGACGCCAACACGCTCAAGCTGCGAATTGTCGAGTCGATCTGGAAACGCCGTGCCCGTCTTCTTCCGCCGTTGGAGATGAAGCATCGGGACGATTGGCTGGCCGCGGGCAGGGCTTACCTGATGTTCGCTGCTTCCTTGCGGTGGATGGAGAACCACGCGCCTGACCGGCTTCCAAAGAGCGAGATCGTGCTCGCAGAGTTTGAAGCATGGTGCGGGGCTGATCTGCGTCGAAAGTTGAGGGACGGCTTCAAGCTGCTGGTCGAACGTCAGTAGGCAACCGGCTTGGCAAGTCCGGCGAGTCAAGCCACTTCACCGACGAAAACTGGACTTAGCTTTCCGGGCTTTCGTCGCGCAAGCCCCTGCCCAGGATTTCATTCCGTTGCATGCTTGGGGCGGAATGTCGCCAAAAGGACACAACGAACTTCTGACCGCAGCCGACGTCGCAAGCGTCCTCAAGGTCTCCCCCCGATCTGTCACGAGATGGGCCAGCAAGGGCCGCATCCCCGCCGCAGTGCGGACCGAACGGGTGCTCCGTTTTCGTTTGGAAGACGTTCTTAGGGCGCTCGCGCCGACCACACGTGGCGAGAGTTCCTGACGCAAATTTCCAGGGGTCGGCCGTCCTTGCCCCAAGGCGCCGACGACAAAACACCGGGGCAAAATGACATGACAACAACCACAGCAATGCCCGACGATTGGGACGAAAACATTACGGAACCCACCAGTGAACACGAGGCCGGCGAGGGTGCTCCACCACCGCAGCCTAGAGCAGGCAACCCTCCCTCGCCGGACGAGGACCCGCCTGCAACAGACGAGCGCGAGCTCCCGCCAGACACTCCAGCGACCGAAGGCCCCAGCTCCGTCCGGGCCAGAATTCTAGCTGCACGAAAGGCGCCCGAG
The DNA here is from genome assembly GCF_044385805.1 of Haloferula sp. A504. NCBI lineage: Bacteria > Pseudomonadati > Verrucomicrobiota > Verrucomicrobiia > Verrucomicrobiales > Verrucomicrobiaceae > Haloferula > Haloferula sp. A504. Next base: position 11,017 of record NZ_JBISBU010000022.1, on the reverse strand, counting down.
CAGGTCGCCCAGCTAATCGCGAGCCAAAGTGAGCAGCTCAGTGTCCCCATCTACAAGCGGCCACCGGACGCATCCTATTGGCGCGTCCGGGCCGGTGGCGAATGGGAGCCCCAAGCGTCAGAGGTACTTCTTCTCCCCCGAAAGGACGGCGGAGGAGGGCCGGAGTTCTTGTTGGTCCTCCCCGACCTCGAGCCGGTGTTTAATCGCGACCCACGGCTGAAAAATCTGGTCCGCTATCACTATTTGGCTTTCGTGACTGACGTCCGAGGGCGCGTCGGTTGGTGGGCGGTCCCCTCGCGCTCTGAAAATGATTGGCACGTCTCAGCGCGAACCGCGATGCGCCGCCTCATCGGGGAGTGGGGTATGATCAAGGCCGACAGCGCCGCGAAAGGCTACAACCTTGAGAGACCCGAAGACGACCTTGGGAAGCCAGTCTGGGCGCCAGGCTCCTACGAGGATTGGTTCGTCAAGGGCTTCAGCGACAAGCTCCTGGACTCAGAAGACCACCCGGTTCTTCGCGAACTTCAAGGGAGGAACGCGCGATGATCCATTTCGTAGGCATCGACTTCGAATTCCGCGAGAGCAAATCGGGGCAGGTAGAGGTTGTCTGCATGGTCGCGATCGATCTCGAGACCGACCGGGTTTACCGGACGTGGCTCGAGGGAAGGAAGCCCCCGCGCCCGCCCTTCCCTCGGTTGCGAAAAACGATCCTGGTCGCCCACGCCGTAGCCCCCGCAGAAGCTCGCTGCTGGCGGGCCCTAGGGTGGAAACAGCCGGCGGCTTGGATCGACACCTACGCCGAGGCCCGGATTCGCGCCTGCGGCGGGAGGCCCGACGGGGGGTTCGGCCTCCTTGCCTGTTGTCGACGCCATGGCATCGAGGCCATCTCGTCCGACGAGAAGGAGAGCATGAGGGACCTCGTCTTGAAGGGCGCGCCCTACAGCGAGAAGGAGAAGGCCAAGATTCTGGACTATTGCGAGACCGACGTGCGCGAGACGATCGCCCTCTTTAAACGTTTATCCGGCGGATGAACCTCCAGCAAGCCATTCTCCGGGGCGCCAGCATGGCGGCATTCGGGGCGATCGGAGATCGCGGACTACCGGTTGACGTCGAGCGCTACAAGCAAGTCCGGCATCTGGGAAATATTGGGCTACGGCAGCTGTGGCAAGAGCATCTCGACGCATACAGGCTGATGGACAAAGGTAGCTTCTGCTACGAACGGTTCGCTCAGTTGGTTTCCGACTCCGGCATGCTTTGGCCGCGCACGGACACGGGGCGCTTCCGAACTGACAAGGACACGCTCAAGGATGCGGCCAAGGCCCATGGAGAGCCATGGGCAAGCGTCTATGAGCTGGTCCGCTCGATTGCAGAGGGCGCAGTGGACGGGCTCAAGCTTGGGCGTGATGGGCGGCTCTACGCCGCCCCGAAGCCGTTCATGACGATCTCCGGCCGCTCCGCTCCCTCGACGTCCGAGTTCCTGTTTCTGGGACCCAAGTGGCTTCGCTCGCTTCTACAGCCCCCCGAGAACAAGTCCCTGCTCCAATTCGACTGGTCGAATCAAGAGTACGCCATCGCTGCCGCCCTATCCCAAGACCCAGCCATGATGGCGGCCTACTCGGCGGGAGACCCGTATCTGGCCTTCGCGAAGGTCGCTGGGGCGGTTCCCGAGGTGGCCACCAAGGACTCCCATCCAACTGAGCGCGCTGCTTACAAGGTTGTCTCGCTGGCCGTCCTCATGGGCATGGGGGTCGGCAGCATTGGGCGACAAACGGGCATGGGGTTTTTCGGGGGCCGGGAGCTTCTGCGAAAGCACAAGGAAACATTCCCTGTCTTCTGGTCTTGGTCCGACGCCGTTGCCTCCACAGGAGCGGCGGCCCGTGACATCGAGACGGCATTCGGGCTGATCTACAATCCTGAGGACCCGGCGCAGTTCAGGCCCCGAACGGCGAGGAACTTCCTGCTGCAGTCGACCGGTTCGGACATGCTGCGGGTGGCAGTTCTCTTGCTGGAGGATGCAGGCATCAACGTGGTCGCAACGATCCATGACGCGGTAGTCGTGGAGTGCCAGACGTGCGAGTCGCCTGAGGTCGAAGAGATCGTGGTGAGCCTCATGGAGGAAGCTTCGAGGATCACGCTGTGGGACCGCCTCACCGTTCGGGTGGACAGGCCAAAAGTTGACCCTGATCGCGGGGAGGTCACCCAAGTCGACCACCCCTACCATTTTCAGGACAAGAAGGGCATCATCACCTGGCGCAAGATGGCTTCGCTGCTGGGTCTCGCCTTAGACGGGAACCATGGGTGAACTCCGCAACAAGATCCTTTCAGCGCGCAAGCCGGCCAGAACGCATGAGTCTTTCAGGGCCGCGGGCATGCCTCGTAGAATTGTCCCGGAGGGCAATAGCCCTTTTAGAATCTCTGATTCTGTGAATAGGACCATAGTCTCCCAGGGACCGCCCCGGGAGGCCATGATCTGGGCCGACGATGTCCTCCGCAAAAAGGCGCGGAGGCATGAACGGGTGATTCTTGCAGTAAGGGATGCGGCAAGGCAGGCTGAGAGGCTCGGAAAGGACATTTCCGTGGATGATATCTACGTTGCTGACTCGATTCGGGAGGGCTGGAATCTGAGATCTGATCAACTGAGCAAGGGCCTCACCGCACTGGAGAAGCAGGGGGTCGTTCGCTTCACACGTAAGCGGAGGCGGGGCCCTCATGCCCGGTTCGTGTTGATAAGGCGTCCCGAGTGACACAGCTCCACGTCAGGCCCGTCCTGCGGCCCGAAGAGAGGATCGAAGCCTCAGCCCCAAGCCCGTGTCCAGCTTCTTCTTCCCGCCTTTCGGCGGACTCGACCGGGGCTTGCTGGATGGCTTCATCTCATCTTTCCGGTAGTCGTGAAACGCCTGGAAAAATTCACGGATCTTCAGGTCCTCGGTAACCCGACCGCTACTTTTTGCAGAACATTCGGGACGGTATCATTCTCATTCCGTGTTGGAGCGCTCCGGTGATCGATCTGTGCCCACCCAGAGATGGCGCCGTCACCAGCCGGCACTCGGGTCGTTCGACCCTCTTTCGCCAGAGACCCGGGAGGCAAGCCAAGGCCAGCAATGAAAAAAAAATCGCGACACAGCGCCCGTCTCAGGACACTGAGGACATACGGAACGCCCTCAATTTCAAAGAGTTGCAATCCATGATCCAACCGCTTCCGTTTGACCTGCTCCGAGAAGTCGGCACCCCTACGACCGATGCAGCGGAGGACGACATCGCCTAACAACCAAGCCAAATCAATGAGACCAAAGAAAGAAGTCAACAAATACCGAAAGGACTACGATGCCCTTTGGACGTTCACGTCATCCCCTGAGGGATTCATCGAGCCACCGGAATACCTGAAATCGGTGGAATCGAAGATTGGAGGCGGCCACAATCCCGAAACCATTCTAGATTCCTTCCTTTCGAACGCGGCGGTGTTCGCGGCAGCCCTGCGCCAGCGCGGCGGGATCCAGCTTCGCTTCAACGAGTATGGCGCCACGATCTACTTCCCTTCCCGTCACAAAGACTGCGATCACGGGATGGTTTTCGTGGCCATCCCGATGGACGAGGTGATCAAGGAGACCGTCGCCGATGCCAAGGAAACCGGATGGTTCGGGATGGGTCCGGAGGCCGAGCCGGCAGGCGAACTCGATGACTTCTACCGACAACTACGCCCGCACCTCGCGGCACTGGGCGAGAATCCCTCTGGGGAGGACTCCACGAATCCGCACAAAGAACCACCTGCTGTCGAACACCAGGCTGAGCCGCAGAATCTGGGTTCGGAGGAGGCTGTCTGCAAATGCTTTGGTGCCAGCAAGACCGTGGGCATCCCCGATCTCACCCTCTACACGATCGACCGGGACGGGATTCCCCCAAGACGTGTGCTCCGCACAGACTCGGAGCTCTTCATCTCGGCGCGCGACCTTGAAGCCCTGCTTGGCGGCGAACAGGATGCCATGGAGTTCATCAGGCCTGCCGACTGTCTTCGATTGCCGACCGAAGCCACGATCCAGCACTCCGGGGATTCCTCTCCCGAACGCTTGGAGCGCGACTACATTGCCCTGCCGACCGCCATCAAGCTTCTGCGGAATCACCAGCTGCTCGATGCCGCCAATTCCCTCGAAGTCTTCGACGGTCATTTCATCTGAATACGCTCAACTCGGACGGCTCCGGCAATTCCAGGCAGCCCCTGGCAAAAAGAAGGCCGCACGCCCGGGGCTCAAGGCCCCGGACGCCGGATTTTCTTCTAGGCGGACTACGCCCGAGGCGGCGGGGGCATCTCGACGCGGACTTCGAGGCCCAGACCCTCGAGGCCCTCACGCATGCGGCGCAGGATGCGCTTGGTGGCACCTTTGAGCAGTTCGGGCTCGGCACAGGCCACGCTCAACCTCCGCCCGGCCCAGGAACGGCTCGCCTGGCACCGGGAAGAGGTCTTCGGGAGGTAGCCGGGCTACAGTTGCCGGCTTCGGTAGCCACAGACGCAGCGTGCTCCCCCCACTTCCATGCAGCAGAAGTATCTGGTCCCGGCGTTACCGGTGGCGACCGTCACATCGGTAACCGTGGTACTCCCACCGTTGCCAGTAGGTGCCAAGGATTCCCACTCCGGACGTAACTGCTCGTCGGCAAACGCACAACCGGGCCGCAGAGGATCACGGAAGGTCGAGGGATATTCCCGCGATTGGTCTTCTCCTACCGTCATCAGCGCGGACATAAAGAGATCGAGTCTCACCGGAGCTGCGGTTGCGGCGAAACGTCAGGACGAGACGAGTTCCACCGTCCCCAATCCGGCAAGACCCAACCGAGCCACCGGCTCGAGCACCGTGTTTGCATGCACAGCCCGGAAGGCTGCCGCCTCAGAAACACGCGGGATCCTTCGCGATCCTCTCCATTTCCTCATGATACTCCTTGAGCACGGCGGGCTGACTCTCGGGACTCACGATTTGGAAGTAGCTCCACCACCCGACCAGCCAGACCGAGCCAACGGGTTTGAATCTCAGCTCTTCGCACCAATCCGCCGGCAACGCGATCTCGTGCTCCGGGCTTGGCTCGATCACCCGGCCCTTCGCCTGATGGCATTCCTTCGCCAACTGCCTTTCGCCCTCGGCATGCAGGTTCCAGTCGTTGATCTCTTCGGCCCGATAGCCCACTTCCCTATCAGTCAGCACTTCCAACGCCGGGGTGCCGAGGACCTCCACCCGGAACAAGAACATCCTCTCCTCCATCGCCGGGTGCCAGACGGCCGGAATCGTGATCTTGTGGGAAAGGCCGAGCCCCACTTCAAACACGCCCTCCAGTGCCAGCCCCTCGCTGCCAGCGCCATCGGGGCCTGTCTTCGAGGAATGATCGGCTCGCTCGGTCATTGGAATCAGACACCCCAGAACTGGTCGTTCATTTCGGCACCCTCGGGCGGATCAGGATCCGCCTCGCCGTCGCACCACAGATCCCAGTGGTCGACAATCTTCGCCAACCGGGGGCATGAAGCGAAGCCGCTGTATCGCCGCGCCTTGCGGGCAAGCGCGTTGCGTGCCTTGGCGCGTTTCGCCGGACTGTCGCCGGCCGACGACAAGCGCGTCAGCAACACGATGGTGCGCACCTCGCTCGGCATCCTGCGCCTCCTTTGTTCGGGCAGGACCGACTCGATAAGGATCCTCGATGCCGCCTGCCGGTCGCCCTGCGCGGCAAGCAGCCGCGCCTGCCCCGTCAGAACGGTGTCGAGCATGCTGGCCTTCAGGTCCGCATGACGGCAGATCATGTCCGCCAGGGTGAAGCGACGGCCCGCCTCCTCGTGGCTGCCAATCATGCGCTCGGCCTCGCCGAACTGCGTCACGATGCGGGCCTTCACGCTCTCGCTGGTTCGATCGTATTCTCCTGCGGAGATGGTGGTCTCAAGCAGTTGGAAGGCCTCGCTCGGCCGACATTGCCGGTTCAGCCACAATGCAAGGTGTGCCTTCCAACAGGCGATTCCCGAAGGCCGGGGATTCTCGAAAATCGCCATCTCCCGCCTGACCTCGTCGGCAAGGTCGGACACGCTGGATTGCCCCGCCAACCCCAGCCAGGTCGCCGCATTTGAAGACTCCCACAACCATTCAAGGCGATACGACTCGATCGCCTTGAGGTATTCAAGCACCGGGCGAAGATCGTCCGCCCGTTGCTGCCGACAGTAGAGCCTGGCCACGTTCTTCCAAAACCAAACCCTTTGGTTCGACAGGACCGTGACCGACGAGGCGGCACTAATGGACCGTTCCAGCACGTTCGCAGCCCGGACATAGTCGCCGGAGTCCATCCCCGATTGGGCGGTATTGCAGGCGATGCGGACGGTCTCAAGGCACTCCGGAATGGTTCCTGAAGATCTCCTGCCGGGAGGTCTCCTGCCGGGAGGTCTGGCATGCCCGGACTCCGGCACATCCCGCCACGTCCGATCCTCGACGCCCGCCACCTCCGGCATCTCCAGGATCTTGCCCTTGGCGATGAAAGACGTCCAGTGCGCACGGATGCCCCGGTCCCTGGTCTTTTCCGCTTCGGTGACCCATCCCATCTCGCGGACAAGTTCCGCACGAACCTTCGCACGCCCCGCTCTTGGCAGGGGCAACTCCAGCGGGTCGTCGGGCAAGCCGGCGGCGATGGCGTCAAGCTCCTCCAGCGGCGCGGCGACATGCTCGAAGAGCGAATCCTTCCCCAGCTCCATGTAGCGCGCATCCAGGGCAGCCAGCTGCTTCTTCAGCTGCACGAATCTGCCAATCTCCTCCCGACCATACTCATGCACCGCCAGCCGCAAGGCCTCATCGTACGCCGAATCGAACAACCATTGCCGCCTTCGCGATCGCTCCAGCAGTCCTGCCTGCGCCGGCTCCACGGCCTCCTCGATCTTCTGGTTGATCTCGCCAACCCTTTCCCAGGTCCATCCGTTGCGCGCCAGAACCTTCTCAAACAGCGCCAGCTTCGTCGGCCAGTCCAGTTCCCCCACCAAGTTCCGCCAGCCACCCGCGGACTCGAATGCGTCCACAACCCGCTGCCACTCGCTCAGGACGCGGGGAGCCCACTCGGGAAACAACTGGGTCTTCTTCCGTGCCCGCTCCAGAAACGTCCGCTGGATGGCGAGAATTCCCGAGAAGGAACCGTTCTTGATCATCGCCGGGACCTTCAACTGCGGATCGAGGGCGAAGTCATGCATCGCGCCCACCGGGTCCACCAGCTCAACCGAGGGATAGCGGCCCGAATCGAGCATCCGCACCACCAGCGCCGTGGAGGCGAACCGCAGCCACGTCGAGAGCGGTGCCCGGTTGCCATCGCCCGCGATGACGTGGACCCGGTGCCACTTCCCAAGGGCAGCCGCCTTGCCGATGTTGTGCAGGCCCCGCCCACTCTGGGTTTGCGCGTTCACCTGCCCCTTGATGAAGTGCGCGCGCGGCGAAAGGGTGAACCGGATCCCGGGGTACGTGACGTCCAACCCACCCGACCCGGTCATCAGGATGCGGCTCGCCAGCCACCCCATCATCGGCTTTGGGAGCACGGGCTTCCTAGCCTCGTAATTCTCGTGCGACCCCCAGCTCTCTCCCGACGCCAGGGAGACGTTGGCCTTCGAAACCCGGACCTCCTTGTAGCGCTGGTCAACGGCCACCCGTTCGGCCAGCTTCGCCATCATGCGGTCTGCCGCGAGGTCTTGGCGAAGCAACTCGTCCGGGTGGTCGCATTCCGGCGAGGCATACTCGTTGTGGGCGTGCCCGCCCTCGGACGCGTCTCGATAAAACCGGCCGGCCGACTCCAGCCACCACCCGTTCCCAATGCCATCGACATGCCGGAGGCGCCTGACGACTTCGGCATCGATGCGATCCAGAAGCCTCGGCAGGCTCGCGATCCTGCCGTTGCGGGTGATCGCCGAAACCGCGATCTCCCATTCCGAACCAAACCACAACCCCATCTTACCGACCTCCACTCGGGTTGTTGTGGCTGGGGCAGGGGCCATTGCCGGCCGACCCCGCGAACGGGATGTCGGCCAACCCGACGGCAGGAGGAAGAGAAGCGCGCGGCATGACGAGGGGTAGCCTACACCCTGCCAACCGCTGAAACCATCGTCGGCGGCTGGATTTCCCCAAAGGGCTCGAACGTTTGAACTTCAGGGATTTCCGCGACAAGCCGCGGGTAGATGGGCCATGCCTCGCCGGGGGCGATGGATCAGTGGGGCTGAAAGTTCGGGCTGCGCATCGTTTGGCGATTGCTCGGCAATGTTTGCCTGCTGATCGCCCTGCCTTGCCGTCAACTCCGGCTTCCGGCATACCCCATGGTGAAATGAAGCGGAATCTCCCCTCCCGTCAGCATGGCGTCCCCGTGTCCGACCCTCGACGTTTGCGGGTATGGGGATCTAACCACCGCTTGGAGAAAGGAGCCGCCTGTGGCCGCTGAAATCCACTGCCCCGAGTGCGGTTCAACCAGAACCATGGCCGTGCCGGACTCGCAGGCTTTCCTTTGCTATACCTGCAAACACGAGTTTACCCCTGCGAAGGTCATTGAGCCCCTCCGCATCTTCCTCAGCTACGGCCACGACGCCAACGAGGAACTCGTCCGCCGCATCAAGGCCGACCTGGAAAAGCGCGGGCACGATGTCTGGTTCGACAAGAACGACATCAAGTTCGGCGACGACTGGCGGCGCGAGATCACCGACGGCATCACCGGCAGCCACCGCGTCCTGTCCTTCCTCTCGAAACACTCCACCCGCGACCCCGGCGTCTGCCTCGATGAGATTGCCATCGCCATCGGCGTGAAGGGCGGGAACATCCAAACCATCCTCGTCGAGAGCGAGACCGAGGTGAAACCGCCCGCCAGCATCAGCCACATCCAGTGGCTCGACATGCATGACTGGAAGGCGCGGAAGGAAAGTGGCTCGGGCGTCCCGCCCGAGCATCCCGAATCAGGGCATTCCGATTCCTGGGAAACCTGGTATCAGGCCAAACTCGCCGAAATCATCCGCGTCGTGGAGAGCGACGAAAGCCGTCGCTTTGCCGGCGAGATCGAAACGCTCAGCGGCCACCTCAAGCCCATCGCCTCGGACTCCCGCATCTCCACCCTGCTCCGCAAAGGCTTCATCGGCCGCCAATGGCTCTTCGATGCCATCGAAAACTGGCGCAACCCCGGGACCGCCGGTCTCCCGACCGGCTCTTCTGAATCCATCCCCAATCTCCAATCTCCAATCCCCAATCTCCATTCTTCCACCCCCTCCCGCCTCTTCTGGATCACCGGCGACCCCGGCGTCGGCAAGAGCGCCTTTGCCGCGCACCTCACCCACTTCGGGCGCGACAAAGTCATCGCCGCCCAGTTCGTCGAATGGGACAAGCCCGACCACCGCGACGCCCGGCGCGTCGTCCGCAGCCTCGCCTTCCAACTCGCCACCCGCCTGCCCGACTACCGCAAGCTCCTGCTCACCCTGCCGGAAATCGCCGAACTGGACCGCAAGGACCCGGCGGAACTCTTCGACTACCTCCTTGCCAACCCGCTCAAGACCGTCATCGGCGGCGGACGCGAGCGGCTGCTCATCGTCATTGACGCACTCGACGAAGCCGACGGGGCCAGTGCCACCGGCGAGGCCGGGCGCAACCCGCTGGTGGAAATGCTCGCCCGCCACGCCACGCGCCTGCCCGACTGGCTCGGCCTCGTCGTCACCAGTCGACCGGAAAGTGCCGTTCAAACCCCGCTGCAAGGGCTGAACCCGTTCGTCCTCGACACCCGCACCGAGGCCAACCGCGCCGACCTCCGCGACTTCCTCCGCCACCAACTCGCCCCGCAACTCCAGCACCGCCCGGACTTGTCGCGCCAAAGCGACGCGGCGGCGGACGCCGACCGCCTGATCGGCCAAATCCTGGACAAGAGCGAAGGCGTCTTCCTCTACGCCGAACGCTTCTGCGACGACGTCCAGCACGGCCACCTCGCGCTCGACCGCCCGGACCAATTCCCGCAAGGCCTCGGCGGCATCTTCTGCCAATGGTTTCAACGCCAGTTCCCCGACCTGGAGAAATTCCGCAAAGAAATCCGTCCCGCACTCCGCGCCATCCTCGCCGCCCGCGAACCGCTGCCCGTGGAAATCCTCCAACGCCTCTTCCACTGGCAGGACGAAGAACTCCGCGACTTCACTCGCAACCTCGGCTCGCTGTTCCCGGTCGCGACACCCCCGTATCCGCGGATGGCCCACTACGACGCAGCTTTTCCACATCTTTACGCCCTCCACTACGCCACTCCCGAGACCGACCCAAAGGTCATCAATGCATACCACAAATCGCTCGCGGATTGGCTCACCAACGACGAGCCGGCAGGCAGCTACTTTGTAAGCTCGAAAGAAGGCCACCGCAGTCTGGCAGAGCTGGGTCTGAAGGAACTGCATCAGACTCCTCGCGCAATGTCGCCGTATCTAGTCTGCAACCTTCCGCAACACATCGCCACGATGAGGGACATTGCCCAGCTTCATGACGTGCTTAACGACCAGTGGTTTTGGGAACACAGTCCGGCGTTCTATCGGGATGACTTTTACGGATGTCTTGCGCAGGCGATGCCTCCGGAGGATGTCCTTGCTTCACTCGCACCAGCGTTTTCGTTTTTTGCTCAACGAGCCGTGGCGAAATCGCCGACCAAATTGGGTTACACGCTCTTCCCTCATGAACCCGGCGTGATTTTCGATGGCGGCACGCCGGTGTATGGGACAACCGACACAGGCACGTCGCTGGAATATTCAATCCCGCGGGGTGCTGTTGAGCCTTCGAGGGAGGTGCTTTATGACTTCGTTAAGTGCTGCCACAGCACTTTCCTTTCTACCTCTGCTTTTCTCCGCGGAGTTCCGAATCCAACTACTGCTGGATGGTATCGTGGTTTTTGGAAGCAATCTGGGCTACAGGCAACGCTGGATGACATCGAAAGGTATACTTCTCGGCATCATTATTTCGGATTTCTTGAGTGTGGCAGATATAGTCATCATTGCGGCTGCGTATTAACTCCCGATGATAGAATTGAA
>NZ_JBISBU010000229.1:0-368 GCF_044385805.1 Haloferula sp. A504 | reverse complement strand
GTGATCGGTGATCGGTGATCGTTGGTTGCAGTGGCGGGGCCCGCAAGGACAGACACAAACAGGCTTTGGCAATTAGAGGAGACGCTTCGAGCGCTGGATCTTGATCGGACACGGTCGGGATTTGGAACTTGGAACTTTCAAGTTTGGAACTTGAGGCGCGAAGCGCCTCCTCTGGTGGCCAGAGCGTGGCGGAACCACCCGGTCCCATTCCGAACCCGGAAGTGAAACGCCGCAGCGCCGATGGTAGTGGGACGATAGGTCCTGTGAGAGTAGGTCGTCGCCAGGTCTTAGCCCGGCATCCTCCGCAACGAGGGTGCCGGGCTCTTTTGTGCCCTCATCACACCCTTTTCGGAAATTCAGGACTGGAA
>NZ_JBISBU010000228.1:0-372 GCF_044385805.1 Haloferula sp. A504 | reverse complement strand
GTCCCTTGTTGAACAGATCTCTGGAGTTGAGCAGCCGAGTGGGAGCTTCAATGCCGATCCCAAAGAAGGAGGGACGCTCGATTTCTCAGGAATGATAGTTGCGAAGAATGGTTTGCCTCCGCTTGGCCACGTGGCCGTCCTCCCGGTTAGAGCGGCTCTTCAAGTAAATCAGATAGGTTTCTATCTTAGTGGGGAGGAAGTGAAGGGTAACCTTGAGAAAAATTCCAACAGATCGGCCTTCGAAGAGTGGCTTAAGGGGGAGAATGTCTATCAGAGTAGCATCGATGGAGAGCCCCAAACCTTACGGAAAGGCGGATCTCATGACCCGCGGATCTGGTCGAATAGCAACGAGGCGCTTGGTAAGGCGCTGGA
>NZ_JBISBU010000227.1:0-372 GCF_044385805.1 Haloferula sp. A504 | reverse complement strand
TCCAGCGCCTTACCAAGCGCCTCGTTGCTATTCGACCAGATCCGCGGGTCATGAGATCCGCCTTTCCGTAAGGTTTGGGGCTCTCCATCGATGCTGCTCTGATAGACATTCTCTCCCTTAAGCCACTCTTCAAAGGCCGATTTGTTGGAATTTTTCTCAAGCTTACCCTTCACTTCCTCCCCACTAAGAGAGAAACCTACCTGACTCACTTGAAGGCCGCCTCTCACGGGGACGGCATCCACGTATCCAAATGGCAAACCACCATCCTCCTCAACTTTCATTCCTGAGAAATCGAGCGTCCCTCCTTCTTTGGGATCGGCATTGAAGCTCCCACTCGGCTGCTCAACTCCAGAGATCTGTTCAACAAGGGAC
>NZ_JBISBU010000226.1:0-378 GCF_044385805.1 Haloferula sp. A504 | reverse complement strand
GATCGAGTTTGGTCGGTTCGCCGACCGGCGCGGGAAGGGCGGGGGGAAGCGGGCGGAGACCTTCGACTTCCTCGGTTTCACGCACAAGTGCGCGAGGCGGAGGAGCGACGGGGGTTTCGTGATCCATCGGCATACGGTGGCGAAGCGGATGCGTGCGACCTTGCAGGCGATCCGGTTGGAGCTGCGCAAGCGGATGCATCGACCGCTGGGAGAGACCGGGCGGTGGTTGCGGAGGGTGGTGCAAGGCTGGCTGAACTATCATGCCGTGCCTTTCAACAGTCGCCGCATCGGGTTCTTCGTGGATGAAGTGACCCGCCACTGGCTCCGGGTGATCCGACGCCGCAGCCAGAGAGGGAGGAGCCGCTGGACATGGGCGAG
>NZ_JBISBU010000225.1:0-381 GCF_044385805.1 Haloferula sp. A504 | reverse complement strand
GCGTGAACCGGGGGTATTCCCCGCTGTCGCGGGTTCGACCCCCGGCTACCCTCCTGTGACGCCTCCGGCGTCGTTTGCCGGAGTCGTTCAGGACTCGTCAGCGGGGTCAGTGTCTAGGGTCGGCCCCAAAAAAACGACAAGTGCCCCACGTTCTACGGTGTTCATGGTCGAAGGGGTCTCGAAGGGGTCCCAAAACATTCACAAACGCCCTCTCAACTACCTGAATAGGGCCGGTCCGTGGCATGCAGCGTTGGCTACAGCGTTCATGGTAGTTTCGGGCGGGATGCCCCCTCTGTCTCCTACGGCTTCCTGAGTCCGTGTCTTGCTGCGCTCCACTCAGTGGTACCCCTCCGGGGTGCGGGGTGCGGGGTGATGGCGGGG
>NZ_JBISBU010000224.1:0-381 GCF_044385805.1 Haloferula sp. A504 | reverse complement strand
TCGCCCGCCAGGCCCTTCCGCCCGACCCGGTCCGCGTACCCACCCTCCAGCGCACGCTCGCCGCCGCCGTCGACCTCCACCGCTGCCTGCACCGCAACGCCCTCGAACTGCGCCGCGAGGCCGCCCAAGCGCTCGCCGCCACCCCCTACGCCCTGCTTACCAGCGTGCCGGGCATCGGCTTCGTGCTCGCCGCCGGCCTCGCCGGCGAACTCGGCCTGCCCGACCCGCGCCGCACGCTCGACCAGACCTGCGGCTACGCCGGCATCGTCCCGCGCACCTACCAGACCGGCGGCCCCGACAAGCCCGCCGTCCAGGGAAAGGTCGGCCCGCGCTGCAACCGCATCCTCAAGGACTGGACCGTGCAGAGCGCCATGAAGCTCC
>NZ_JBISBU010000223.1:0-396 GCF_044385805.1 Haloferula sp. A504 | reverse complement strand
GAGGGACTCGGTGGCGAGGGAATCACGCAAACGTCGGATGCCGGCTTGAAACCGGCGGCGAGCGGTGGCAAATACGTGCGACGGAAAGTTGGTCAAGACGGGTTGTTGCTTCACAACTACAACTACCGTAATTCGACCGGCTTTCCGTCATTCCTTTACCCGAAAACCGGCTTAATCCCGTGCCATTCCGGACCGACCCTAAACACGGACTCAGGAAACCGAAGGAAAGAAGCGGGCCGTTCCGCCCGAAACTACCATGAACGCAGTTGAAAAGACCCCGCAATGCATGAATTTTGGGACCGGTACCATTCCAACACCCGTCCGGAGCAGGCGGGCGAGCCCGTAAGGGACTCGCTCGGCCGACTGCTCCGGCGGCGGTGACGGAGCTGCCCTGAC
>NZ_JBISBU010000222.1:0-400 GCF_044385805.1 Haloferula sp. A504 | reverse complement strand
AGAAGGCTGCACAGATGGGTTTCCTCGTCGAGATGGTAGCGACCCGGACTCTCGACCAAAGGCCCTTCCGACACGAACCAAGAGCCGTCAAACGACGACCGAAACCTTTCCCGATGCTCACCGCTCCGCGCCATGAGTTCGTCGAGATCCCGCATCGCTCATCCTACCGTAAATCGGCTTAATCCCGTGCCATTCGGGTCAGTCCCGTCTTTCAAGCACAAGCATTGACTCCCGGCGGTCGAAGGGGTCTCGAAGGGCTCAGTCCTCGCGCGTTAACTTTCAGGGTTGTTGCTACGGTGGTCATGGTAGTTTAGGGCGGAACGGCCCGCTTCTTTCCTTCGGTTTCCTGAACCCGTGTCTTTCCGCGCTCCATTCTGCGGCGCGTCGCATGGGGTCGGGG
>NZ_JBISBU010000221.1:0-401 GCF_044385805.1 Haloferula sp. A504 | reverse complement strand
TGGTGCAGGCGCATCACGCAGTGGGCGCCCCGGGCTCGCACCGCAGCGATGAAGGCGTAGGAGCAGTAGGCCCGGTCGGCGAGAAGAAGATCGTCTTCGCTGAGGAATGCGGTGAGCTCCGCGGCGAGGGTGAGGTCGTGGGCGGTTTGCGGTCCGGTAGCGATCGCCTCCCAGCCACCGTGGCCGAGGTTGAGCAGCCCGGCGAAGCCCATCACCGGAAAGCCGCATCCGGGTTTCTGACCGGAGGGTTGCGGGAAGGCTTCCTGGTTTTCCTCCGTGTCGGCCAGCTTCGAGGACGATCCGTCGATCGCCTTGAGCGTGAATCCCTGCCAGCGGTCGGCGTCGCCCAGCCCCCCGCCCAAGGCGTCGCGGACCCTCGAATCGATCTGCTCGAGGAAGTC
>NZ_JBISBU010000220.1:0-401 GCF_044385805.1 Haloferula sp. A504 | reverse complement strand
CTTCGCGCTTTGGTTGCGGTAGATCGAGGGTTGGAGTGTTGCTTTCATGGCCATGTTAGAGTGCCATGAAAGCGAACGTCAGGGCAGCTCCGTCAGCGCCGCCGGAGCAGTCGGCCGAGCGAGTCCCTTACGGGCTCGCCCGCCTGCTCCGGACGGGTGTTGGAATGGTACCAGTCCCGAATGGCACGGGATTAAGCCGGTTTTCGGGTAAAAGAGTGACGGAAAGCCGGTCGAATTACGGTAGTTGTAGTTGTGAAGCAACAACCCGTCCTGACCAACTTTCCGTCGCACGTATTTGCCACCGCCCGCCGCCGGTTTCAAGCCGGCATCCGACGTTTGCGTGATTCCCTCGCCACCGAGTCCCTCAGCGGATACGCGGTGATGTTCGGGGATGTCCTTCC
>NZ_JBISBU010000021.1:0-78247 GCF_044385805.1 Haloferula sp. A504 | reverse complement strand
AGATCCCTTCATCCCTCCGGGATGGGCTGGCATCCCTGCCGGGATGCGGGTTTTCGATCGGTCCGCAAACCGGTGGTATCGCTCGTTCCTCGCTCAACCACCGGCTACAGGCTTTCATCCCTCCGGGATGCACCGGGCTGCATTTCTCGAAGCCGGAGGCTTCGCATCCTGTAGCCGGTGGTTGAGCGTAGCGACACCACCGGATAAGGTCCCCCCCCGATCCACCACACCCCGGCAGGGGTGCCATCCTGTAGCCGGTGGTTGAGCGTAGCGACACCACCGGGTATTGATCCCCCCGATCCACCGCACCCCGGCAGGGGTGCCAGCAAAAGCCCGCCATGCCCTCCACCCACACGAGCCTTCATTACCACCTCGTTTTTTCCACCAAGAACCGGGAACCGGTCATCGACCGGAACTGGCGGGAGGACCTGCATTCCTACCTGGGCGGCATTGTCAAGGGATCGGATGGTCACCCGCAGGGCATCGGCGGGGTGGCCGATCACGTCCACCTGCTGGTTTCCCTCAAACCGACGGCCTGCCTCTCGGACTTCATGCGGGAAATCAAAAAGGCCTCTTCGGCCTGGGTGAAGGGAACGAAGCTTCCGGCCTTCCAATGGCAGGAGGGTTACGCGGCATTCACCGTGAGCGCGTCTGCCCGCGAGGCCGTGCGGAAATACATCGCGGATCAGGAGACCCACCACCGGGTGAAGACGTTTCGGGAGGAATTGGAGGAGTTTCTGGAAAAGTCCGGCGTCGCGTATGACCCGAAATATCTGGACTGAGCGAAGCGTTTCGATTCCTTCCCCGCTCATGAACCCCATCCATGCCACACCAAGAAGGAAGGTTCCTCATGAGTGACTCTCCCATCGGCTTCACCGATCCACCGGAAGGCTACGCCGCCTGGCTATCGGAGCTGAAGGATCGCATCCACCGCTCCCGCCAGCGGGCGTCGCAGGCGGTGAACCGGGAGCTGGTGCTGCTCTACTGGCAGATCGGCCGTGACATCCTCGCCCGCCAGGAGGCGCGGGGCTGGGGCGCGAAGGTGATCGACCAGCTGGCCGACGACCTGCGCGTCGCCTTTCCCGAAATGAAGGGCTTTTCGCCGCGAAACCTGAAATACATGCGGGCTTTCGCCGATGCGTGGCCGGACGAGGAATTTGTGCAAGGGGTGCTTGCACAATTGCCCTGGTACCACCAATTGGCGCTGCTGGACAAGCTGCCTGGGCCCGAATCCCGCCGCTGGTATGCGACCAAGGCCATCGAGCACAACTGGTCGCGCAACGTGCTGGTGATGCAAATCGAGTCGCGCCTGCTGGAGCGCGACGGCAAGGCGGTGACGAATTTCGAAGACCGCCTACCCGGGCCTCAGTCTGACCTTGCCCGCGAATCGCTCAAGGATCCCTATCGTTTCGATTTCCTCGGGCTCGGCGAAGAGGCGCAGGAGCGGGAGATCGAAGGCGCGCTGGTGAGGCACGTGACCGATTTTCTGCTGGAGCTGGGAGCGGGATTCGCCTTCGTCGGCCGGCAGGTGCTGCTCGATGTCGGGGGCGAGGAATTCTTTATCGACCTTCTCTTCTACCACCTGAAACTGCGCTGCTACGTGGTGATCGAGCTGAAGGCCGGGAAGTTCAAGCCGGAGCACCTGGGTCAGTTGAGTTTTTACCTGACCGCCGTGGACGAGCAGGTGAAACATCCGCAAGACGGCCCGACGATTGGTCTGCTGCTTTGCAAAAGCAAAAACAAGGTGGTGGCGGAATATGCGCTGCGAGGCGCACCGCTGCCGCTAGGCGTGGCAGAGTATCAGCTCGTCGAAGCGCTGCCGCCTGAACTCGAAGACAAGCTCCCAAGCATCGAGCGAATCGAGCGCGAACTGGCGGGCGGTGACGAGGACCTGACCAACGATCCCCCATGAGCGAGCCCGATTCCATCCCCTTCGTCTCCGTCACTTACCCGCGCGACGGCAGTTCGACGCGCTCGAACGAACTCGGCATGCGGCCGATGCAGGAGCGGGCCTATCAGAAACGCGGCGAGCCCTACCTGCTGATCAAGTCGCCGCCGGCCTCGGGCAAGAGCCGGGCGCTGATGTTCATCGCGCTCGACAAGCTGGAGAACCAGGGGCTGCGCCAGGCGATCATCGTGGTGCCCGAGAAATCCATCGGCGCAAGCTTTCACGACGAACCGCTGAGCCGCTTCGGCTTCTGGGCCGACTGGAAGGTCGAGCCGCGCTGGAACCTGTGCGACGCGCCGGGCGGCGACAACGGCGGCAAGGTCGATGCGGTGAAGGCTTTCCTCGACAGCGACGACCGGGTGCTGGTCTGCACCCACGCGACCTTCCGCTTCGCGGTCGATCGCTACGGCGTCGAGGCCTTCGACGAGCGACTGATCGCGGTGGATGAGTTCCACCACGTCTCGGCGAATCCCGACAACAAGCTCGGCGACCACGTGCGGCAGTTCATCGAGCGCGACCGGGCGCACCTCGTGGCGATGACCGGCTCGTATTTCCGTGGCGACGCCGAGGCGGTGCTGCATCCCGAGGACGAGGCGCGCTTCGAGACGGTGACCTACACCTACTACGAGCAGCTCAGCGGCTACGAGCACCTCAAGCAGCTCGACATCGGCTACTATTTCTACTCGGGCAGCTACACCGATGAGATCCTCGCGGTGCTGCGGCCGGAGGAGAAGACGATCGTCCACATCCCGAACGTCAATTCCCGCGAGAGCACCAAGGACAAGATCCGCGAGGTCGAGCACATCCTCGAAGAGCTGGGCGACTGGCAGGGCGCCGACCCGGAGACGGGCTTTCAACTGGTGAAGACCACCGATGGGCGCGTGCTGCGCATCGCCGACCTGGTCGATGACGACCCGGCGAAGCGCGACAAGGTGACGGCGGCGCTCAAGGACCCGGCGCACAAGCACGACCGCGACCACGTCGATGTGATCATCGCGCTCGGCATGGCCAAGGAGGGCTTCGACTGGATCTGGTGCGAGCATGCGCTGACGGTCGGCTACCGATCGAGCCTGACGGAGATCGTGCAGATCATCGGCCGGGCGACGCGCGACGCGCCGGGCAAGGCGCGGGCACGCTTCACCAACCTGATCGCCGAGCCGGACGCGACCGAGACACTGGTGACCGAGGCGGTGAACGACACCCTCAAGGCGATCGCCGCCAGCCTGCTGATGGAGCAGGTGCTGGCGCCGAAATTCGAGTTCCGTCCGAAGCGACCGGACAGCGGTCCGCAGCCGGGCGTGAACTACGGCGAGCAGGGCTACAAGGAAGGCGAGTGCAACGTCGGGCTGAACGAGGCGACGGGCGCCTATCAGGTCGAGATCAAGGGCCTGGCCGAGCCGAAGACCGAGGAGGCGGAGCGGATCTGCCGCGAGGATCTGAACGAGGTGATCACCGCCTTCGTGCAGGACAAGAACACGGTCGAGCGCGGGCTTTTCGATGAGGAACTGGTCCCCGAGGAGCTGACCCAGTTGAAGATGGGCAAGATCGTGAAGGAGAAGTATCCGCAGCTCGACGACGGCGACGTTGAAGCGGTTCGACAGCATGCGGTGGCGGCGCTGAATCTCGTTCAGGAGGCGAAGAAGGCGCAGAGCCGCGGGGCGGACGAACCGGCGAGGAACCTGGCGCTGATCGAGGGCGTGAAGAAATTCGCGATGGACGTGAAGGAACTCGACATCGACCTGATTGACCGGATCAACCCCTTCGGCGAGGCGTATGCCATCCTGGCCAAGACGATGAGCGAAGAGCGCCTGAAGCAGGTGGCCGCGGTGATCGCCGCGAAGAAGGTGGCGCTGTCGCTCGACGAGGCGCGCGATCTGGCGCGACGGGCGCTGCGTTTCAAGCAAGAGAAGGGGCGTCCGCCTTCGCTGACCGCCGCCGATCCGTGGGAGAAACGGATGGCCGAGGGGGTGGCGTTTCTGGCAAGGAAAGCGAGGGAGCGAAAAGATGGCTGAGCGGATCACGGATGAGGACCTCGACCTGCTCGGGGAGCTGGGTGCGGACACCGCGCCGGTGAAAAAGTCGGCGGTGACGCCGCGCGAGCAGAGGATCCTGGCGGGCTTCGAGGAGATCGAGCGCTTCGTTGAGGAGCATGGCCGGCTGCCTGCGCACGGCGAGGACCGGGACATCTTCGAGCGCCTCTACGCGCTGAGGCTGGACCGCATCCGAGATTCGGAGGAATGCCGCCAGGTTCTGGAAGGGCGGGATCCGCGGGGGTTGCTCGATGCTGTCGAGGCGGCGGAACCGGGCTCCGACGAGGCGCTGCTCGAAGCTCTCGGCGGGGCGGACGGAGGCGACATCACCCGGCTGGAGCACGTGCGGTCGCGCGGCGAGATCCGCGTCGCCGAAGAGGTCGCGCAGCGAAACCCGTGTGAGGATTTCCGTCGCTTCCGGCCCTTGTTCGAGAGGGTGCGGGACGAGTTGGCGAGCGGCGAGCGCAAGACGGTGAAGTTCCAAGACAACGCCGAGGTGCGGCAGGGAGACTTTTTCGTGCTGGATGGTCAGATGGTGTATGTGGCGGCCCTCGGGGACGAATTCATCAATGATTACGGCCGCCCGGACCGGAGGCTGCGGGTGATTTACGACAACGGGACCGAGAGCGACCTGCTGCTGCGTTCGCTGCAACGGGCGCTGAACAAGGACAAGGCGAGCCGACGGATCACCGAGACGGGTTTCGGGCCATTGTTCGCCGAAGGCGACGAGGAGAAAGTCACGACCGGCCATGTCTATGTGCTGCGCAGCGGGTCGGATGATCCCTTCATAGCCGAGAACCGCAGCGTGATCCACAAGATCGGGGTGACGACCGGCGAGGTGGAAAAGCGGGTGGCGGGGGCGAGGAAGGATCCGACCTACCTGCTCGCCGAGGTCGAGATCGTCGCGACCTTCAAGCTCACGCAAATCAAGCCGAAGGGGCTGGAAAAGCTGATCCACCGGTTTTTCGGCAGGGCCCGGCTCGACCTTGAGCTGCGGGATCGATTTGGCAATGCGGTGGAGCCGAGGGAGTGGTTTCTGGTCCCGCTCCCGGTGATCGAGGAAGCCATGGAATTGCTGGGCAGTGGAGCGATCGAGGGGCATCGCTACGATCCGAAGACTGGCAAGATCGTGAAGCGGTGATTCCGATGAGGAGATGTCGATACACCGTGCCGGAAACGGCCTACCTTTTTCCTGAGAAAGTTCGGGTCCCTTCAGAAAAGAAGCGGAATCTGGAGGAACCTGTCCGCCAATGGTGCGCCCATGAGCTTCTGCGGGCCTATGGCTTCCCGGTCTTGGCACTTGAGTTCGAGCATCCGGTCAAGGTCGGGTCGAAGACATACGGAATCGATATTCTGGTGACGCGTGATGGCATTCCCTGGATTGTCGTGGAGTGCAAGGAACCGGAGGACCGCAAACCCGAGAAAGCGATCGATCAGGCCAAGAGCTACGCATCCGCCGAATCCATTCAGGCGGAATGGGCGGTGGCGTCGAATGGTGGCTACTGGCGCGTCGAGCGGAAAGTCAGAGACTCGTGGTTTACGGTCCCGGATATCATCCCATGGGATCGCCGGGAGATGACCGTGCCGGTCACCGACTTGTTGCGATTCACCAACTCGGTTGCCCCGCTGTTGGAATTCCTTGAGAACGACAAGTCACAGACAAAGCCGCCCGATTTTTTCGAAAGCCTGCACACTTTCTTCGACCATCTTTTGCACGAAGGCGCTGCCAGCCGTGAGCTGCTTCTCGGGGCGGATATGGCATTGCGACCTCTCGTTGGAGATTTCCGCCCTGAATATCGACTGGGAAAACTGGCTTCAGCAGCGCAGAATTTCTCGCAATACCGTTCAAAACTCGGCCTGGAGGGGATGTTCCCCGAAGTGCTAGCGGGCGGAAAGTTTGCCGAGGAGCTTCACGCCGTGACTTGCGGAATCAGCCGCCTGCGAGAAGAGATCTCTGCGGGGCCTTCGTTGGACGGATTGATTCTGGCGCTCTTGGAAGCGAGCTTGGGTTGGGCATACTCTCTTGAGAAAGGAGCTACGGGCCAATTGCCACCACCACCGATTCACTCGTGCCTACGGGATCTGCTTGACGCCTTCGTCTCGCTTTCCCACGGCGTGTCCCTACCGCGTCCATCGGACTCCCTCGGAATGGCCGGCATGAGGATTTTGGCCGGCCAGCGCGTCTGCGACTCTTGAGTTCTTCGGCAACCGAAGCGGAGCTCTTTCTCTTTCAATTTCATCCCGACGTGATCTGTTGGATGATCCAAAATACCCCGAGGACGGGAACTAACATGATTCCGAAATAGACCGCCCGCGTAAAGATGAAGGCCTTGAACTTCACCTTCAGCTTCTCAAAGCAGCGGACCTTGAAATAGTCCGGCTTCTGCAAGCGGAATAGATTGTAGTCAAGAGGTTCATGATTCTCGAATCTTGAGAGGAGGTCTTCGTACTCGTTCGAAATTCTCTGTAGGACTCCGGTTTTTTCGTCGTTTGGTAAGTGCTTTGACTGACGGAGACGGCTGTAGAGCTTTCCGACCGCAAGAGCGCAGCGATGGAAGCGATGGGCTTTCAGTTCGTACTGCTCGGCGGATTCGTGCTGTCCCCACACGAGCGCGAGGACGGATAACCCGGTAATTGCGAGGCTCAGAGACTCCCAGGACACTGTTTTAGTGATCGAATGCAGGAAGAAGGGGAACAGACCAAGGACGATCAGTGAGGCCGTGAGAATATTCAGTGACAGCCGCGACCAGTAGTGTTGTCGCGTGCAGCGCGAACTGGCCACAAATCTCGCTCCCTTTGTTACCCAGAGCTTGAAATTCAGCTCTTTCTCCCAGTCGTTGTGTTTGAGGTATGGGGGAAGTGTGCTGGACTCGTTCCCATTTCTGGTTTCTGAAGCTACCGCCGGTTCGAGGTCGGTCGTGGCGGGCTCATTTGGTGTGGTCGGATCTCCCTCCGCACAGGCGTTGTAATTGCCATCTTGATCCTCTGATGTGTTCAAAGAATCACTCACGAGAGTTGTTTCCCATTTGCTGTCTACGAGCGTCAAGTTCCCAATGATTCGAATGGCCCATAGGACGTTGCACGACTTCAGGAACCGGTCAAATCCTCACATGGAGGTGCAACCCCGCGTTTTGCTCGATCAACAGCGGCGGCGGGTGGATGACGGGAATCGTGGTCGCGACCGCAGCTTCGGGGTGTTGTGTCGGGGTTGCGGCTGCTACGCTGGTGGTGGCCCGAAGGCGAGGAACTGCCGCCCGGGGCGGACTTACTCATGAGAATGCGACCGATTTTTGATCCGGTGTGCCTGCAACACGACACTGGCACCCATCCCGAATGTGCGGCGCGGCTGGCGGGGGCGGGCTTCGAGGAGGAGACGGTGCCGAGCGGCGAGGAGTTTCTCACGCTGGTGCACGATCCGGAACATGTGGAAAGGGTCCGGGAGGCCTGCGCGCGGGGGGTGCCGCTCGACCCCGACACCGTGACCTCACCGCGTTCCTACGAGGCGGCGCTGCGGGCCGTCGGGGCCACCCTGCGGGCCGCCGGGGAGGGTGGGTTCGCGATCACGCGACCGCCTGGTCATCACGCCTCGGCCAGCCGGGTCAGTGGATTCTGCCTGTTCAACAACATCGCGATCGCCGCCCGCAAGCTGGCCAATGAGGGGAAAAGGGTCCTGATCTTCGATTTCGACGGCCACATGGGCGATGGAACCGCCGCGATTTTCGACGACGACGATCAGGTGCTCTACTGGTCGATCCACCAGTATCCCGCTTTTCCCGGAACTGGCAGTGAGGAGCAGACCGGCTCGGGGAAGGGCGTCGGGCATACGGTGAACGTGCCGTTGCCGCCGGGAAGTGGAGACGACCTTTTCATGGAGGGGATCCGGCACACGCTGCCGGTCGCCCGCGCCTTCAAGCCGGACGTGGTGGCGGTGTCGGCGGGCTTCGATGCCCACCGTCTCGATCCGCTGCTCGACCTGAACGTCACCGAGCATTCCTTTCATCAGGTCGGGCGGCTGCTGGCCGATGAGTTTTCCGAGGTGTTCGCCACCCTCGAGGGTGGCTATGAACCCCGGAGCCTGCGATCGTCGGTCGGGGCGTTTCTCGACGGCGTCAACGGCCGGCCGTTCGAATCGGGGGGAAAGTCGACCGTCTCGGACTTCAAGCACCACGACGAGTTCGGCATGCGCCTGTGCCATCTGGAGGAGTGCCTGGCACCGGTCTGGAAGCTCTGAGCGGGCCTTGGTTGGGCGTATTCCTGTGACTTCTGCGCATCAACTCGCATCGGGGCAGGTTCTGCTTGAGGAAGGGTGCCCGTAGGGGTTAGCGAGAAAGGCCGTGAATCTGATAGAAGTTTGCCTGGTAGCCTTCCTCACGGTGATGAGCGTGTTGTCGGTGCTGGCGCTCTCGATTCGCTTGCTGACCCGGTTCGCTCCCGTCCCGCCGGAGAACGAAGACCACGGGGATCCGGTGATGGTGGCCGCCGTCCAGGCCTCGATCCAGCGCGTCATCCCCGGCGCCCGGCTGATCCGGATGGAGCGCCGAGACTGATTTCCAACTTCAAACCCCAATCCATGCTGCCGTGATCCACACCTCCACACCCAAGACCATCCGCGTGATGTTCACGCCGTTCCGCGACGGGCTCCAGAGCCTGTTCGGGGGCAAGGCCCGCACCGATGACATCATCCCCGCGCTCGAAGCCTCGGCCGCGGCGGGGATCCGGCACTTTGAGTTCGGCGGCGGCGCCCGCTTTCAGGCCCCGTATTTCTACTGCGGCGAGGATCCCTTCGAGTGCATGGACAAGATCCGCGCCGCCGTCGGGCCAGAGGCCGACCTGCAGATCCTCACCCGCTCGGTGTCGGGCGTGACATTGACGACCCAGCGCATCGAGGCGCTTTCGCTGCAGGCCAGGATGATGGCCAAGCACGGCACGACCTGGGACCGCAACTTCGACTACATGAACGATGTCGACAACCTGGTCGCGACCGGCAAGCCCATCATCGAGGCCGGCATGCACCACCAGGTCGTGGTCGCCCTGATGGGCCTGCCGTTCCATTCGACCAAGGTCCACACGCCGGAGTTCTACATCGACGTCGTCAGGCGCCTCCTGGAGCGTGACATCCGGATCGATTCGGTCTGCCTGAAGGACGCCTCGGGGACCACCGACCCGCGGACGGTTTACGAGTCCTGCAAGGGAATCCGCAAGCTGCTGCCCGAGGGGACGCCGCTGTGGTTCCACACCCACGACACCGCGTCGATGGCGATTGCCTGCTACATGGCGGCGATCGAGGGCGGGGCCGATGGCATCGACCTCGCCGTGCGCCCGATGGCCTCGGGTACCTCGCAGCCCGATGTGCGTTCGATGTGGCACGCGCTGAAGGGGACCGGCTACTCGCTGGATGTCGACCACACCAAGATGGACGAGATCGAGGTGATCCTCACCGAGTCGCTCAAGGACTACAAATTCAACCCGGTCACGACCACTCCCGATGCGAGGGTGGTGAATTTCCCGATGCCCGGCGGGGCCATCGGCCCGAACGTCCACATGATGGACCAGGCCGGCATCCTCGATCGCTACGGCGACGTGCTCGCCGAGTTTCCGGTGGTGGTCGAGGCCGGCGGCGCATGGACCAGTGTGACGCCCGGCAGCCAGCAGTACTGGCTGCAGGCCTTCAACAACGTCCTGCACGGGCGTTGGAAGAAGATCGAGGCGGGCTACGGCAAGGCGGTGCTGGGATACTTCGGCCGCCCGCCGCTGCCGCCGGATCCCGAGGTGGTGAAGATCGCCTCCGAGCAGTTGGAGCTGCCACCCTTCGATGGCGACCCGCTGGAGGCCGCCCCCGACAGCCTGGGCCCGGCCAAGGAGGCGCTCGAGGCACGCAACTTGCCGGTGACCGACGAAAACATCTTCCTGGTCGCCGCCGCTTCGGTACCCGGCAAGGACATGGAACTCAACGAGGGCATCCGCCTGCTCACAGGACGTCCCAAGCTGGCCCTGCCGATCAAGGAGAAGGAGGCGCCCGCCGAGGTCAAGCCAGCTCCGGCCGCGGCACCCGCCGCCACGCCGGGCGTGCTCACCACTCCGGTCACGACCGAGTGCGAAGTGGTCGAGGGGGGCGTGAAACGTCGCTTCAAGATCACCGTGGGACCTCCCTTGGGTGGAGAGGCGTCGGCTTCCACGGCCTCAGCGACGCCAGCGGTTTCGGCACCGGCTCCGGCTCCGGCTGGAGGTGAGGCGGTGAGCGTCTGCTCGCCTTTCGAGGGCAAGGTCGAGGTGGTCGAAATCAAGGTCAAGGTGGGCGATTCCGTGTCCGCCGGCGACGTGGTCGCGGCCGTCGAGGCGATGAAGGCCAAGCACGACGTGAAGGCACCGGCCACCGGTGTTGTCGCGACGGTGGATGTGAGCCTCGGAAGCGAGGTTTCCGGCACCGACCCCATCCTTACCATCCAATCCTAAGTCGTGGAGGTCGTCAAAATACTGCAGGAGCAGTCCGGGTTGTTCTCACTCGGATGGCAGAATTTCGTGATGTTCGCGATCGGCGGCTTGCTGATCTTTCTTGCGATCCGCAAGAACTTCGAGCCGCTGCTGCTGGTCCCGATCGGCTTCGGCGCGATTCTCGGCAATCTGCCGCTCGCCGAGATGAGCGCATCGAGTGCCGCGGCCGCGCAGAAGCTCGACCACATCCCGCTGCTGCAGTTGATCTACAACAGCGGCATCAAGACCGAACTGCTGCCGCCCATCATCTTTCTGGGTGTCGGGGCACTCACCGATTTCCGGCCCCTGCTCGGCCGCCCGATCACCTTTCTGCTCGGGGCTTCGGCGCAGGTCGGCATCTTCATCGCGGCCCTGGCGGCCCACTACCTCTTCAATTTCACGCTCAAGGAGGCCGGCTCGATCGGCATCATCGGCGGGGCCGACGGCCCGACCTCGATTTTCCTGACGGCGAAAATGGCGCCACACCTGCTGGGCGCGGTCGCGGTGGCGGCCTACAGTTACATGGCGCTGGTTCCGGTGATCTTTCCGCCCATACTGCGCTTGCTCACGACCAAGCACGAGCGGCACATCGAGGTGCGGCAGGCCAAGCCGGTATCGACGGCGGCCGTGATCCTGTTTCCGATCATCACCTGCGTGCTGGCCTGCTTGTTCATCCCCTCGGCCGCCCCGTTGCTGGGGATGCTGATGTTCGGCAACCTGCTGCGCGAGTCCGGGGTCACGAACCGCCTGAGCCAGACGGCCTCCGGTGCGATGATCAACATCGTCACCATCTTCCTCGGCCTGGTGGTCGGGGCGACGATGGAGGGGACTTCATTTCTGCAATCGCGGACGATCTTCATCCTGGTGCTGGGCATCATCGCCTTCGCCTTCAGCACGGCGGGTGGCATTCTCTTCGCCAAGTTTCTCAACCTGATCCTGCCGAAGGACCGGAAGATCAATCCATGCATCGGAGCGGCGGGGGTCTCGGCGGTGCCGATGGCGGCCCGGGTGGTGCAGGATTTCGTCTCGAAGGAAACGGATGGCCGGGTGAACCCACTGATGGCGGCGATGGGGCCCAATGTTGCCGGCGTGATCGGCTCGGCCATGGCGGCCGGGGTCTTTCTGGCGCTTCTTGGAGGTTGACCGGGAAATCCCGGGGGATTTTTGATTGTCAGCGACGAGCGGGGATTGTACTTCCGCCGCCCGTTCCAACGGTGCAAGCAACGGCAGGGTAGCTCAGTGGTAGAGCAGCCCCGACTTTGTCGGGGTTGGTCGCCGGTGAGGGATCAGGCCACCAACAGAAACGGCAGGGTAGCTCAGTGGTAGAGCAGGGGACTCATAAGCCCTTTGTCGCGGGTTCAATTCCCGCCCCTGCTACCAGCTCCGGTCCGAGGTTTTGACGGAGGCAATTTCCAAAGCGTCCCTCCGGAAGTTCGGCTTGGAGCGTGGGGTACCGGTGGACTACTGCTACCTGCAGGCGGCCGGCTTGCTCGATGCCGTCCGGTCAATGCTCACCCATTTCCACTCCAAGTCATGAAGTCCCTGTTGCTGCTGCTGTGCTTGCCAGTTTCCGCGCTGGCGGCGGCGCGCGCTCCCAACATCGTGTTCATTCTCGCGGATGACCTCGGCATCACCGACATCGGGGCCTACGCCCGGCACTTCAACGAAGTCGGGAGAGACGAATTGTTCTACGAGACGCCCCACCTCGACCGCCTGGTCGGCGATGGCATCGCGTTTTCCCAATCGTATGCGAATCAACTCTGCACCCCGACCCGGGCGGCGATCCTGACGGGCCGCATCGCCTCGCGGATGGGCGTGACGACCGCGACTCCGAACACCCGGACCTATTACAACCAGGGAATGCAGCCGCCGAAGGGAGCCGACCCGCACGATGCCTTCGGGCACAAGGATGCCATTCGTGGAAACCGCCCGTGGATCAATGCCCATAGCAACACGGCGCTGGATCCGTCGATTCCGAGTTGGCCCAAGGTGCTGGCCACCCATGACAGCGCATTTCTCGGCAAATGGCATCTCGGGGGGCATGGTGCGCCGGACTGCCAGCCCTCGGTGCATGGCTTCGAGGAGTTGGCTTACTTCGATGCCGGGGGCTCGCCCTATTTCAAGTGGAGGCCCCTGTGGAATCGCACCAAGCCCCACTATCCAACCATGCCCGCGGGCTACCGGGCCGGGAAAGCCGGGGAACCGACCGGCAAAGGCTACCTGACCGATGACCTGAGCGCGCGCGCCGTGAACTTTCTCCGGAGCCGTCGCAACCGGGACCGGCCGTTCCTGCTCTACTACTGCCCGTTTGCCGTGCACACCCCCTTCCAGGCCCCGCCGGGGGACGTGAAGCGATTCGCAAAAACGCCCCAGCGCGGCCATCTCGGGCGGACCAACGAGGTCTACGCCGCCATGCTGAAGCGGCTCGACGACAGCGTCGGGGAGATCCGGTCGACCCTCGATGAAACGGGCCTTGCCGAGAATACCGTGCTGATTTTCACCTCGGACAACGGGGGCGTCGAGTACACCCAGCCCCCGGCCACCAACAACCTGCCCTTCAAGGGGGGCAAGGCCTGCCTTTATGAAGGCGGGGTGCGGGTGCCGACGGTGGTCTGGCAGCCGGGACGGTTCGAGGGCGGACTTTGGAGCCGGGCGGTGGTGGATTGCACCGATTTCCTCCCGACGGTCGCCGAACTCACGGCAAACCCGGCTCCCGGGGGCATCGACGGCCGGAGCATGCTGCCCCTGCTGGAAAATCCCGCAGCGCCAGGCCCGGAGCGAACGCTGATCTGGCACTACCCGTTCAACGTCCAGGTGCGGCACCCCGATCACGGGCAACCGCTTTCCCCTCATTCGGCGATCCGGGTCGGCGACCACAAGCTGATCTGGAACTGGCACGGCCGGCTGGAACTCTACGACATTCCCGCCGATCCCGGGGAGAAACGCAACCTGTCGGATGAAATGCCCGAGTTGACCGAGCGACTGCACGATCAGCTCAAGACGTGGTTGAAAGAGAACGTCGCCCCGCGCTACTGGCCGCGCCGGAATCCGGAGGTGTCGGCCGAGGCGGCGGGCGGGCCCTTTCCATTCCGGGACCTGAGGTAAGCCGCAACCGCGGGGTGATCCCGGCCGATGGCGCCCGGATGCCCCGGAAAGGCCTGAAAATCAGGGGATTTTGAGGAAATGGAAAATCTTCAAGATCAGGCTTGCCACGAAGGCTTTGGTGGCTAGTCTCGCCGCCCCCACAGCGCGGGCTGCCATCGCAAAGCGAGGCGGTCCGCTACCAGAAATCTCCAATATTATCGGGTGCAGCACCGGAAAAATGGCTCCTGCGAGGGAAACTCTCGCCGGTGGTCGGTGCGCTCCTGAAGCAACTACCCAACCCCGCAGGAATCTATGCCGACCATCAACCAGCTTGTCCGCAAGGGACGTCACGTGCCGGTCGAGAAATCGAAGTCACCGGCCATGGCCAATTGTCCGCAACGTCGCGGCGTGTGCCTCCAGGTGATGACCCGCACGCCCAAGAAGCCGAACTCGGCCCTCCGTAAGGTCGCCAAGGTGCGCCTCACCAACGGTTTCGAGGTGATCGCCTACATCGGCGGCGAAGGCCACAACCTCCAGGAACACTCGATCGTGCTCGTGCGCGGTGGCCGGGTGAAGGACCTTCCGGGGGTGCGCTACCACATCGTTCGCGGAGCTCTCGACACCCTCGGGGTCGACAAGCGCCGCCAGGCCCGTTCGAAGTACGGGGCCAAGCGCCCGAAAGACGGCGGCAAGTGATTTTCTGAACCTCCAAACTGATTTCATCATGTCCCGCCGCAAGCGAGTCTTCCACAAGCCCGATCGTCGCGATTCCCGCTACGACAGTTCCCTCGTCGGCCACCTCATCGCCAAGGTGATGCGCGACGGCAAGCGTTCCCTCGCGGAGCGCATTGTCTACGCCGCCATCGACAAGGCCAACGAAGGAGTCGACACCGTCGATCCCCTCGAGGTCGTCACCCGCGCGATCGAGAACGCCAAGCCGCGGGTCGAGGTCAAGAGCCGCCGCGTGGGTGGTGCGACCTACCAGGTGCCGCTCGAAGTGGCTGCCGACCGTTCCGAGTCCCTGGCCCTGCGCTGGATCGTCGGCTACGCCCGCAGCCGCAAGGGCACGCCGATGCACGTCGCCCTCGCCAACGAGATCAAGGACGCCGCCAACAACCAGGGCAGCTCGGTCCGCAAGCGCGACGACGTTCACAAGATGGCCCAGGCCAACCGCGCCTTCGCCCACTTCCGCTGGTGATCCTTTTCCGCTGATTCCTTCACCGCCCGTCTCCGATGAGTGCCACCGTCAACCATCCCGATCGCCCGTTTCCGCTTGAGCGGACTCGGAATATCGGGATTGCGGCGCACATCGATGCCGGCAAGACCACGCTCACCGAGCGCATCCTCTTCTACACGGGGATGATCCACAAGATCGGGGAGGTGCACGACGGTGCGGCCACGACCGACTGGATGGAGCAGGAGCGCGAGCGGGGAATCACGATCACCTCCGCCGCCGTCACCGCCGAATGGTGGCAGCGTGAAGAAGAGGGTGTCTTCAAGGCCTTCGAGGAGGAGAAGCAGCGCATCAACATCATCGACACCCCCGGTCACGTCGACTTCACCGCCGAGGTGGAGCGCTCGCTGAGGGTTCTCGACGGCGCCATCGTCGTCTTCTGCGGCGTCGCCGGGGTGCAGCCCCAGACCGAGACGGTCTGGCGCCAGGCAAGCAAGTACGAGGTTCCGCGGATCGTCTTCGTCAACAAGATGGACCGCGTCGGCGCCGAGTTCGACCGCGTGTTCAAGGAGGTGAAGGAGAAGTTCGGCGTCAATGCCGTGCGCGTTCTCATTCCGATCGGCTCCGAGGAGAATCTCCGTGGCCAGATCGATGTGGTCAACCAGAAGGCCGTCCTCTACGTCGACGATGCCACCTTCGGTTCCACCTACGAGGTCAAGGAACTCGAGGACGGGCTCAAGGAGACCGCCGAGGCGGCCTACCAGGAATTGGTCGAGACCGTCGCCGGTGTGGATGACGAACTCGGCGAGAAGTTCGTGATGGAGGAGCCGATTCAGGCGGCGGACCTCAAGGCGGCCATCCGCCGGGCGACGATCGCCAACAAGATCGTGCCGGTCACCGGTGGCTCCGCCTTCAAGAACAAGGGCGTGCAGTACCTGCTCGACGCCGTCATCGACTACCTTCCCAGCCCGCTGGACGTCCGTTCCGCCCATGGCATGAATCCGGACGACACCGAGCAGAAGGTCGAGGTGAAGACCGGCGACGACGGCAAGTTCTGTTCCCTGGCATTCAAGCTGTGGGCCGACAAGTTCGTCGGCAAGCTGGTCTTTTTCCGCGTTTACTCGGGTGTCATCCGCAAGGGCGACACCGTTTACAATCCCCGCACCCGCAAGAGCGAGAGGGTGGGGCGCCTGATCCGGATCCAGTCCGACAAGCACACCGACATCGAGGCCTGCTACGCCGGCGACATCGCCGCCATGGTCGGGCTGAAGAACGTGCAGACCGGCGACACTCTGGCCGCTTCCGGTTACGATGTGGTTCTCGAGCCGCCGACTTTCCCCGAGCCGGTGATTTCGATGGCGGTCGAGCCGAAGACCAAGGCCGACCAGGAGAAGCTCGCCGTCGCGCTCGTCCGACTTTCCGAAGAGGACCCGACCTTCACGGTCAAGACCGACGAGGACACCGGCCAGACCATCATTTCGGGAATGGGCGAGCTGCACCTCGAGATCATCGTCGACCGCCTGCGTCGCGAGTTCAAGGTCGAGGCCAATACCGGTGCTCCCCAGATCGCCTACCGCGAGACGATCACCGTCAAGGCCGGTGGCGAGGGCAAGCTGGTCAAGCAGTCCGGTGGCCGCGGTCAGTACGGTCACGTCCGTCTGCACGTCGGCCCGAACGAAAAGGGCAAGGGTCTCACCATCGACAACCAGATCGTCGGCGGCGAGATCCCCAAGGAGTTTCACAACGCCTGTATCAAGGGCATCCAGGACGCGATGACCAACGGCATCGTCGCCGGATATCCGGTGGTCGACGTTCACGTCGATCTTCTGGGTGGGTCCTTCCACGAGGTGGACTCCAACGAGAATGCCTTCACGATGGCGGCCATCTTTGCCATGCGCGACGCCTTCAAGAAGGCCTCGCCCGTCCTGCTCGAGCCCATCATGGGGGTCGAGGTTTCGACGCCCGACGACTACCAGGGCGACGTGATGGGCGACCTGAGCCGCCGCCGCGGACAGATCGGCGAGATGGAGTCCAAGGGCAAGCTTGCCGTGATCCACGCCGCCGTCCCGCTCAAGGAAATGTTCGGCTACTCCACCGCGGTCCGCACCCTCTCCTCGGGTCGTGCCTCGTATTCGATGACCCCGTCGCACTTCGAGCAGGTGCCGCCCAACATCGTCGAGCAAATCATCAACGAACGCTGAATCGTACTTTCAACCAAACTCTACTCCTTCCGACGTCATGGAAAACCAGAAGATCCGCATCCGCCTCCGGGCATTCGACCACCGTGCGATCGATCGCTCCGCCCTGGAGATCGTCGAGACCGCCAAGCGTACCGGCGCCAAGGTTGCCGGGCCGATTCCGCT
Source organism: Haloferula sp. A504 (assembly GCF_044385805.1). Lineage (NCBI taxonomy): Bacteria > Pseudomonadati > Verrucomicrobiota > Verrucomicrobiia > Verrucomicrobiales > Verrucomicrobiaceae > Haloferula > Haloferula sp. A504. The sequence continues at coordinate 61,177 of NZ_JBISBU010000021.1, read as the reverse complement.
TCCGACCCGCATCGAGAAATTCAGCGTGAACCGCTCCGTGCACGTCAACAAGAAGTCGGCCGAACAGTTCGAGATCCGCACCCACAAGCGCGTGCTCGACATCCTGGACCCGACCGCCCGCACGGTGGACGAGCTCAAGAAGCTCAACCTTCCGGCCGGTGTCGACATCGCCATCCGCATCTGAGGAGTTGCGCCGCAACAATCCTGAAATCTCAAATCTGAAATCTCAAATCCCCAGTCACCATGTCCCTCGGACTTCTAGGTAAGAAACTCGGAATGACCCGCCTCTTCGACGAAGAGACGCAGTCGATGATTCCCGTGACGGTCGTCGAAGTCGGCGGCAACACGATCATCCAGCGCAAGACCGTCGAGAGCGACGGCTACAACGCCGTCCAGGTCGGCTACGACGACAAGAAGGAAGGTCGCACCTCGCAGCCGGCCCTCGGTCACTTCAAGAAGCACGGTTCCGGTGCCAAGTATCTCGTTCAGGAGTTCCGCTTCGGAGCCGACGAGGAGGTTCCCGAGGAGCATCCGGGCGTCGAGTTGTTCTCCGCCGGACAGTGGGTCGACGTGATCGGCACCACCAAGGGCCGCGGCTTCCAGGGTGCGGTCCGCCGCTATGGATTCGGCGGTCTCAAGCAGACCCACGGCTCCATGATGCACCGCCGGACCGGTGCCATCGGCGCGGGTTCGACTCCGGGCCGCGTCTGGAAGGGCCAGCAGATGCCCGGCCACATGGGCACCGACCGCCGCACCACCCAGAATCTCAAGGTCGTCGCCGTCCGCCCCGAGGACAACGTGATCCTCATTTCGGGAGCACTCCCCGGCCACAAGAACGGCTACCTGACCATCCGCCCCGCCAAGAAGAAGCCGGCTCCGACAGCCTGAGGCACGAGCTGAAACACCAACGTATTTCCGACCATGTCCGCGAAAACATTCACCGCCGAGGATGCCAAGGCCGCCAACATCGTGCTGGCTGAAGAAGGCAAGGGCTCACAGGCCGTCCATGATCTGGTCGTTGCCTACCGCGCCAACCGCCGCACCGGTTCCGCCAACACCAAGACGCGTGGCGAGATCCGGGGCAACAACAAGAAGATGTACCGCCAGAAGGGCACCGGCAACGCCCGTCACGGCACCAGCAAGGCCCCGATCTTCGTCGGTGGCGGCGTCGCCCACGGTCCGCGCCCCCGCGACTACTCGAAGAAGGTCACCAAGAACACCCGCCGCCTCGCGCTTCGCCGCGTGCTGGCCGACGTGATCGCCGGTGGTGCCTTCAAGGTGCTGCCTTCCTTCGCCATCAGCGAGCCCAAGACCAAGGCCTTCGTCACCGCCGTCACCGCCGAGGCCGAGCCGAAGAAGGTGCTGATCGTGGCCAAGAGCTTCGACGACACCACCTATCTCGCCGCCCGCAACGTCCAGTGGGCCGAACTGCGCACCGCCGCGAGCGTCAACGTCGAGGAGCTGCTCCACGCCGATACCGTGCTCCTGGTCGAGGATGCGCTCGAAACCCTCGCTGCCCGTACTGCCTGACCCCCCCCGAGCCCCAACGGAACCATGAAAGATCTTTACCAAGTCATCAGGAACGTCCGCGTCTCGGAGAAGGCGACCATGCTCAACGAACTCAACAACGAGGTCGTCCTCGAAGTTGATCCGCGGGCCAACAAGCTTGAGATCAAGCGCGCTGTCGAAGGCCTTCTCGGAAAGAAGGTCGAGGCCGTTCGCACCCTCAACCAGGTCGGCAAGACCAAACGCCGCCGCCGGGCCGATCAAGGCCGCACCGCCCACTGGAAGAAGGCCATCGTCCGCCTCAAGGAGGGCGAGAACCTCGACCTCGTCTGATTCACATTTTTCACCTGCCCAACCGCACAACCCTTTAGCGAGCCATGCCTCTCAAAGAGTTCAGACCCCTCACGCCACCCCAGCGCTACAAGACGCTTCCGACCTTCGAGGAAATCACCAAGAAGAAGCCGGAGAAGTCGCTGCTGTCCCCGCTCAAGAAGAGCGGTGGCCGCAACAACACGGGGCGGATCACCACGCGTCACATCGGCGGCGGCCACAAGCGCCACTACCGGATGATCGACTTCAAACGCCGCAAGCACGACGTGTCGGCCGAAGTCGTCGGCATCGAGTACGATCCGAACCGCACCTGCCGCATCGCTCTTCTCCAGTATGAGGACGGCCAGAAGAGCTACATCCTCGCGCCGGTCGGTCTCAAGGTCGGCGCCAAGGTGATCGCCGGTGAGAAGGCCGCGCCGAAGCCGGGCAACGCCCTGCCCCTCAGCAAGGTCCCGCTCGGCACCGCAATCCACAACATCGAGCTCACCCCGGGCAATGGCGGCAAGGTCGCCCGCGCCGCCGGCCAGCAGGCCGTCCTTTCCAACCGCGAAGGCGAGTGGTCGCTGGTGAAGATGCCCTCCGGCGAGATCCGTCGCTTCAATTCCCAGTGCTACTGCACCATCGGCCAGGTCGGCAACCGCGACCACATGAACGAGATTTCCGGCAAGGCCGGCCGCAGCCGCTGGCAGGGCAAGCGCCCGACCGTCCGCGGCATGTGCATGAACCCCGTCGACCACCCGAACGGTGGTGGCGAGGGCAAGTCGAAGTCCGGTGGTGGTCGCCAGCACCTGCTTTCCCCGTGGGGTCACGCCAAGGGCCAGAAGACCCGCAAGCACAAGAAGCCGACCAACACGTTCATCGTCGAACGCCGCAAGAAGAAGCGCTAACCCCATCCGACTCCCAGCATCATGTCCCGTTCCCTGAAAAAAGGACCGTTCGTCGACCAGAAGCTCCTGGTGAAGATCGACAAGGCCGTTGAAACCAACGACAAGAAGCCGATCAAGACCTGGAGCCGCAAGTCGATGATCACGCCCGACTTCGTCGGCCTGAACTTCGCCGTGCACAACGGCAAGACCTTCGTCCCGGTGTATGTCACCGAGAACATGGTCGGCCACAAGCTCGGCGAATTCGCCCCGACGCGCATCTTCCGCGCCCACGGCGGCATCGGTAAGAAGTAATCCTCCGCAACCCGTCCGCCTCATGTCCCTCAACCACGCCATCCGACGCCCTGCCGCCGCCCTTCTCGGGCTGGGGTTCGCGCTGAGCGTGTGCCAGGGGCAGACGGTGAACCCGGAAATGGCGGCGCTCCAGAAGGAACTCGCCGAACTCCGTATCCAGAACCGGGTGTTGGAGCAGGGGATCGCCGAAGCGAACCGGGCCGAAAAGGAGGCTTCCGAGCATCTGGCCCAGGTCCGCAGCCACCTCGAGGCCCTTGGCCGCGACCTTCTCGATGGCGGCGACGAACGCCTGATCCAGGCGACCGCCGACATCCAGATCCTCAACGAGCGGATCGCCGGCCTCGAAGCCGGTGCGATGCGCCTCTCCGGTGCCGTGTCGGAATTCCTCCGCACGGCCCTCGCTTCGGACCCCGATTCGCGGCTTCGTGTCGAAACTGCCATGCGAGAGCTTGACTCGGTTCTCGGCTTCAGGCAGAAGCCCGCCCCCACCGCTCAAACCTCGGTTTCGCCCCGTCGGGCCAAGGTGCTGAGCATCGATTCGGAAAGCGGCATGCTGGTTCTCAACATCGGGGAACAGCAGGACGTCCGGATCGGATCCACCTACCGCCTCCACCGAGGCGACCAGCCCTACGGCACCGCGATCATCGCCGACGTTCGTCGACGGATCTCCGGTGCCTTCGTCGAGTCTATGGAATCCGGTCAGGGTCCCGTGCGCCTCGGCGACATCGCCCTTCTCGAAATCGAATAAGCCTTTCTCCCAACCCCTCATCCCACCGTCTGATGGAAGTCAAGAGCACCACCAAGTTCGTCCGCCTGTCGCCGAAGAAGGCGCGTGACGTTGCCCGTGAGATCCAGGGCCTGCCGGTCTCGGCCGCGCTGGACATTCTCGCCTTCACCCCGAAGAAGGCCGCGTTCCTGATCAACAAGACCCTCAAGACCGCCATCGCGGACGCCGAGAACAACTTCGCGCTCGACGCCGAGAGTCTCTACGTCAAGGAGGCGGTCATCGGCGAGGGTCCCACCTTCAAGCGCTTCAAGCCCCGTGCCCGCGGCTCCGCCGGCGCGATCCTCAAGCGCACCAGTCACATCTTCGTCACCCTCGCGGAAACTCCGGAGGAAGAGGAAGCCAAGCCGAAGAAACGTCACCTTTCCCCCAAGGCAGAAGCCTGATTTCCCGAACCTCGATTTATCATGGGCCAAAAAGTCAATCCCATCGGATTCCGTCTCGCCGTCAACAAGGACTGGCGCTCGAAGTGGTATGCCTCCGGCAAGGACTACGCCGAAAAGCTCCACGAAGACCTGAAAATCCGCAAGTATCTCTCGGAGCGCCTGCAGTTCGCCGCCCTTTCGAAGGTCGTGATCGAGCGTGCCTGGGCCAGCGTCCGCGTCACCCTCCACACCTCCCGCCCCGGCCTCATCATCGGCCGCAAGGGTTCGGAGATCGAGCGCATGACCAAGGACCTCCAACAGCTCTGCTCGGAGGGCAACGTCAAGATCGACATCATCGAAATCCGCAAGCCGGAACTCGACGCCCAGCTCGTCGCCGAGAACGTCGCCGTCCAGCTTGAGCGCCGGATCTCCTTCCGCCGGGCCATGAAGCGGGTCGTGCAGACCACCATGGACTTCGGCGCCGAGGGCATCCGGATCCGCTGCGGCGGCCGCCTGGGTGGCGCCGACATCGCCCGCGCCGAGTGGTATCGCGAGGGCAAGGTGCCGCTCCAGACGCTCCGCGTCCCTCTCGACTACGGTTTCGCCGAAGCCCGGACCGTTTACGGGATCATCGGGGTGAAATGCTGGATCAACAAGAAGGAGGACGCCGACAAGGGTGCCCTGCCGCAGGGAGTGGAGCGCCGCCCGCGCCGCCCCCGCAACAACGCGCCTTCCGCCTGAAGCCCTGTTTTCAAACGACAACCTACCCCTAGGAGGACCAAGCCATGCCTTTGATGCCCAAACGCACGAAGTTCCGGAAGTCGCACCGCGGCTCCCGCGCCGGTAATGCCCAGCGCGGCACGACCGTCGCATTCGGTGACTTCGGACTTCAATGCCTCGGTCGCGGATGGATGACCAACCGCCAGATCGAAGCCTGCCGTATCGCGATCAACCGTTACCTCAAGCGTAAGGGGAAAGTCTGGATCCGGATTTTCCCGCACAAGTCGATCACCCGCCGTCCCCCGGAAACCCGGATGGGTAAGGGCAAGGGCGCCGTCGATGCCTGGGTGGCCGTGGTGCGTCCCGGCAACATGCTCTTCGAGGTGTCGGGGGTCCCCGAGTCGCAGGCCCGTGAGGCCATGCGCCTCGCCTCCTACAAGCTGGGCGTTCCGACCCGCTTCGTTGTCCGCAATCCGCATTCCTGAACGACTCCAACCGCTTTCCGATCATGGCATCGACCAAGACCAACGAATTCGCCGAGCTCACCGTCAAGGAGCTCGAGGCCCGCATCCGCGACCTCAAGGAGGAGGCCTTCAACCTGCGCCTCCAGAAGGCCACCGGCCAACTTGAAAACTCGGCCCGCATCCGGCAGGTCCGCCGCGACACCGCCCGGGCCATGACTTACCTCAACGCACGCCGCCGCGAGGCCTGAACCGATTCCATCCCATCACTCCCAAGCCATGAGCGAGACCCAGCAGGACAGCCGTCCGCACCTCCGCAAGACCCGCGTCGGCGTGGTCGTGTCCGACAAGATGAACAAGACCATCGTCGTCGAGCACGTCGCCCGCGTTCCGCATCCGGCCTTCAAGAAGATCGTCAAGAAGTCCAAGAAGTACTACGTCCACGACGAGAACGGCGAAGCGGCCGTCGGCGACAAGGTCCGGATCGTCGAAACCAAGCCGATCTCCAAGTTGAAGTGCTGGAAACTCGCGGAGGTCCTCAGCCACTAGTTCCAGCAAAAGCTGAAAATCGGAAATGCTGAAATCACTCAGTCCGGCATCAATTCCAGTTTCAGCGTTCTAGTTTTCAAAGTTTCAGCATTTACCCCACTACTGCCATGCTCCAGATGGAATCCCTCGCCTCGGTCGCCGACAATACCGGTGCCCGTTCCGCCAAGATGATTGGCGTCCTCGGCAAGCGCTCCCGCAGCGCTGACGTCGGCGATATCATCACCGCCCACGTCCGCGATGCCATCCCCACCGCTTCGATCAAGAAGGGCACGGTGGTCAAGGCGGTGGTCGTCCGCACGGCGGCGCCGATCCGCCGCTCCGACGGTTCGATCCTGCGTTTCGACAACAACGCGATCGTCATCATCGACAAGGACAACAATCCGCGCGGCACCCGCATCTTCGGACCGGTCGCCCGCGAGCTTCGCGAGAAGCAGTTCATGAAGATCGTCTCCCTCGCTCCCGAGGTCCTCTGATTCCTATCCCATCCCACCGTTTTCCCATGAAGACCCACGTCAAGAAAGGCGACGAAGTCGAAGTGATCGCCGGCAACCACAAGGGCAAGCGCGGCACCGTGATGCTCGTCAATGCATCCAAGGGCCAAGTGGTCGTCGAAGGTGCGCGCAAGGTCAAGAAGGCCGTCCGCCGTTCCGAGAACCATCCCGATGGAGGAATCATCGAGGAAGACGCCCCCATCCATATCTCCAACGTCAAGAAACTGGGCTGAGTCCCGACCCTGTCGGGGTCCGGCCCGCGCTTAAGCGCCACAACCAAAGCGCTGACCCGCTGAAAAAATGAGCACACCAGTACTGAAACAACACTACCTGGACAAGGTGGTGCCGGCTCTCAAGGAGAAGCTCGGCTACACCAATCCCCACCAGGTTCCGCAGATCGAGAAGGTCGTCCTGACCACCTGCCTCGGCAACGAGCCCGACCGCAAGGTGGCGGTCGACGATGCCGTCATCGAAATCGCCAAGATCACCGGCCAGAAGCCGTCGATCACCTTCTCGAAGAAGGCGGTCGCGAACTTCAAGTTGCGCGCCGGGGAGCCCCTCGGTGCCAGGGTCACCCTGCGTGGCGAGCGCATGTGGGAGTTTCTCTACCGCTTCATCAACGTCACGGCGCCGAACATCCGCGACTTCCGCGGCATCAGCCCGAGGGGCTTCGACGGCCGCGGCAACTTCGCCATCGGCTTCCCGGACCAGTCGATCTTCCCCGAGATCGAGCTCGACCAGATCAAGCGTCAGATCGGCTTCGACCTGATCGTCGTGACCACCGCCACCACCGACGACGAGGGCCGCGCGCTGCTCAAGGAGATCGGCATGCCGTTCCGCGAAACCACCAAATCCACCGAGGAAGGCGCCGCCGCCTGAGTCCCTCCGACGCAACTTCAGCTTACAAGAAAATGGCAGTTCTCACCGATCCCATCTCCGATTTCCTGACCCGCTTCAAAAACTGCTGCCGGGCCGGAAACGAGGAGTTCACCGCGCCCTATTCGCGGATCAAGGCCGACATCGCCAAGATCCTTCAGGAAGAGGGCTACATCTGGGGCTACGAGGTGGTCACCACCGAGAAGTTTCCCGAGATCAAGGTCAAGGCGCGCTACGTCGACGGACGCTCCGTGCTCACCGATCTGAAGCGTGTTTCCAAGCCGGGCCGCCGCGTTTATGCCGGGGCCGATGACATTCCGCGTGTCCTCAACGGACTCGGTATCGCGGTCGTCTCGACCTCGAAGGGCGTGATGTCCGGAGCCACCGCCAGGCGCCAGCGTCTCGGCGGAGAGATCCTCGCCAACGTCTGGTAACCCCAACCCGAGAAAGGAACCGATACCATGTCACGAGTTGGACTCAAACCCATCGCCTTGCCCGACAAGGTGAAGTTGAATATTTCAAACGGCAGTGTCGCCGTCGAGGGACCCAAGGGGAAACTCGACCTCGACCTCCCCAAGGGCGTTTCGGTCGCCGAGGAGGACGGCCAGGTCGTCGTCTCCCGCGCCTCCGAGCTGCGCGAGCACCGCGCCCTCCACGGCACCGTGCGCAGCCTGATCAACAACATGATCACCGGCGTCACCGATGGCTTCGTCAAGGAGCTTGAGATCCAGGGCGTCGGCATGCGTGCCGCGGTCAAGGGCCAGGCCCTGGACCTCGCGCTCGGCAAGTCGCACCCGATCCTGCACCCGATCCCGTCCGAGCTCACCGTCAGCGTCGCCGACAACACCAAGATCAAGGTGGAAGGCATCGACAAGCAGATGGTCGGGCAGTTCGCGGCCGAAGTCCGCAGCTTCTATCCGCCGGAGCCCTACAAGGGCAAGGGCGTGCGCTACGCAGGCGAGCGCGTCCGCCGCAAGGAAGGCAAGAGCGTCGCCAAGTAATCCGCAAACATCCACGAGTCATGAGTCAATTGAATCGCAAGGAAGTGCGTCGCCGGATCCACAAGCGGATTCGTCGCAAAGTCGAGGGCACCGCCGAACGCCCCCGTCTCGCGGTCCACTATTCCAATCAGCACATCTACGCCCAGGTGATCGACGACGAGGCCGGCAAGACCCTCGCTTCGGCCTCGACGCTCGACAAAAGCGTCGAGAAGTCGGCATCGAATGTTGCCTGTGCCTCCTCAGTCGGTCAGCTTGTCGCCGAGCGCGCCAAGGCGGCCAACATCAGCGCCGTGGTCTTCGACCGCGGTGGCCATCTGTATCACGGCAAGATCAAGGCCCTCGCCGACGCCGCGCGTGAAGCCGGCCTCCAGTTCTAAATTCCAGACAAGCGCAAATCCATCGTCATGGTGACTACCAACGAAACACCCCCCGCCTCCTCGCCCAAACCGGACCAGCCTGCAGCGCCTGCCGCCGCTGGTGACTCGGGTGATGCCGCCAGGTCTGGACCATCTGAAGCAAGACAGGGCCGCGGTCGTGGTCGCGGCCGCGGGCCTCGCCGGGAAGAACGCGCGCCGGCCATGGTCGACGGCAAGGAAGTGACCGAGAAGGTCGTTTTCATCAACCGCTGCGCCAAGGTCGTGAAGGGCGGTCGCCGCTTCAGCTTTTCCGCCCTGGTCGTCGTCGGCGACAAGGAGGGCAAGGTCGGCCTCGGCTTCGGCAAGGCCAACGAGGTGGCCGACTGCATTCGCAAGGCGAGTGAGGCCGGCCGCAAGTCGCTCAATCCGATGAATCTGGCCGATGGCACGATTCCTCACGAAAGCTACGCCGAGTATGGTGGTGGCAAGGTGCTGCTGAAGCCCGCCTCCCCCGGTACCGGCATCATCGCCGGCGGCGGGGTGCGCGCGGTCTGCGAGGCCGTGGGCATCCGTGACGTGCTGGCCAAGTCGCTGGGCTCCGCCAACCACGCCAACGTGGTCAAGGCGACCCTCAAGGCCCTTTCCCAACTCCGCACCCGCGACCAGATCTACGCGGCCCGCGGCAAGGCGAAGAAGGAGTCGATCTAACCGAAATTTGAACATCGAACGTCCATTCCTGCACGCGCGGGAAAAATCGAATCATGAAACTCCACACTCTCAAGCCCAACAAGGGCGCCAAGCACCGGAACAAGCGTCTCGGTGCGGGTGAAAGCTCCGGTCGCGGCAAGACGGCAGGCAAGGGCCACAAGGGCCAGAAGGCCCGCTCGGGTGGGTCCATCCGTCCCGGTTTCGAAGGGGGCCAAATGCCCCTTCACCGCCGCCTTCCGAAGAAGGGCTTCAACAACATCGACTTCAAGACGAAGGTCTCGGTCGTCAACCTCGCCCAACTCGAGCGATTCTTCGAGGAGGGAGAGACGGTCAACGAGGAAAGCCTGCGGGCGAAGGGCCTCGTGAGCCGCAAGTGCGACATCGTCAAAGTCCTTGGCCAGGGCCAGCTCAACAAGAAGCTGACCATCGCGGTGGATGCCGCGAGCGCCTCGGCCAAGGAGAAGATCGAGAAGGCGGGTGGCACGCTCGAACTGCCGGCCGCCGGGTGATCCCGATCCCCAGCCGACCATGATTCCGAGTCGTTGGGGAAGCGCTGGCACGCTTCCTCAACGTGTTTGAAAGAGAGCCTTTTTCCCGACCGACCCACACACCCATGATTTCCGCATTCGCGAATACCTGGAAGGTTCCCGAACTCCGCGACCGCATTCTCTTCACCCTTGCAATGATCGTGATCGTGCGCCTCGGCGTGCACGTCACCCTGCCGGGCGTCGATGCCTCGGTGATCGACGCATGGATGCAGGATGCCAAGGAGCAGAGCGACGCCACCACCGCCGGTGGACTGCAGGCGATTCTCGGGATTTTCTCCGGTGGTGCGCTGCAGCAGGCGGGTGTGTTCGCCCTCGGCATCATGCCCTACATCTCGGCATCGATCATGATGCAGCTGATGTCGGCCGTGGTGCCCAAGCTCTCGCGGCTCCGCCGCGAGGACGGCGGCCAGCAGAAGATCACCCAGTACACCCGCTACCTCACCATCGCCATCGCGCTGGTGCAGGGGGTCTTCGTCGCCAAGGCACTGATGGCCCCGGAGAGCAATCCACTGATGGGCGGCATCGGCGACACGATCAACCGCCTCGGTCGGGATCTCGTGCCCCAGCCGGACGTGTTGTGGCAGATCATCACGGTGCTGACCATCGTCGCGGGCACGCTGCTTCTGATGTGGATCGGCGACCAGATGACCGAGCGGGGCATCGGCAACGGCACTTCGATCATCATCACGGTAAACATCATCGCCGCCCTCCCCGGAGCGCTGCTCCAGACCTGGCAATACTTCGTGGCCCGTGAGGGTGCCAGCACCTTCGAGGTCATGATGCTGGTGGTCATGATTGCCATGCTGCTGCTGGTGATTGCGGGAACCATCGCCATCACCCAGGCCCAGCGGCGAATCGCGATCCAGTACGCCAAGCGGGTCGTCGGCCGCAAGCAGTTCGGTGGCCAGACCCAGTATCTCCCGCTCAAGGTGAACTACGCCGGCGTCATGCCGATCATCTTCGCCACCGCGGTGCTGTCGTTGCCGACCATCATCCTGACCCAGATGTTTCCGAATGCCGGCTGGTCGCGCAGCCTCCAGGACGCGCTCCTCGGCGGCACCTGGTATTACGTGCTCGGAGCGATCTTCATCTTCTTCTTCTCCTACTTCTGGGTGGCGACGATGTTCCAGCCCTCGCAGATCTCGGAGGACCTCAAGCGCAACGGCGGCTACATCCCCGGGGTGCGCCCCGGCAAGCCGACCGCCGACTTCCTCGACTTCACGATGACCCGCCTGACCTTTGCGGGTGCGATTTTCCTGACCCTCATCTTCTTCCTGCCGGTGGCCATCGGGAAACTGGTGGGCCTGCCTCCGGGCTCGATGGTGCTCCAGTTCTTCGGCGGCACCAGTCTGCTGATTCTGGTTGGCGTGATCCTCGATGTCATGCGCCAGGTGGAGACCCACCTCCTCCAGCGCCACTACGACGGCTTCCTGCGGAAGGGCAAGCTCAAGGGCCGCTACGACCGGCTCTCGCAAAACTCCGGCACTGCCGGCGCCGGCACCGCGATCGTCTACCTGTGGGCCTTCATCGGCCTGCTGTTGGTGATCGGTGCGGTCGCCTGGATCGCGAGGGGCTGATCCGCGGTTCATCAGCGATGGCCAAGCGACACAAGATCCGGATCAAGGGCCCGCGTGAGATCGAGCACATGCGGGTCGCGGGCCGCACGGCCAGTGCGATTCTTCAGGAGATTGTGGCAGCGGTGAAGCCGGGGGTGACGACCGGCGAGATTGACGAACACGCGGCGAGCCTGATCAAGCGCGAGGGGTGCAAGAGCGCTTTTCTCGGCTATCGCGGCTTTCCCGGGCACACCTGCATCTCGGTGAACGAGGAGGTGGTGCACGGCATCGGCGGACCCCGCGTCGTGCATCCCGGCGACATCCTCAAGATCGACGTGGGGATCGTGAAGAACGGCTGGATCGGCGACAATGCGACCACCTTCCCGGTCGGTGAGATCCCTGCGGACACGAAGCGCCTGCTGATGGCCACCGAGCAGTCGCTCTACGAGGCGATCGACAAGGCGCGGGCCGGACTCCGTCTGGCGGAGCTTTGCGGAGCCGTGGAAGAGTATGTGAAGCCGCTCGGATTTTCCGTGGTCCGCGAATTCGTCGGTCACGGGGTTGGGCGGGAACTCCATGAGGAACCCCAGATTCCGAACTATCGGCCGGCCGGCAAGACCCCCATTCTCCAACCCGGCATGATTCTCGCCATCGAGCCCATGGTGAACGCCGGGACGCCGCATGTCCGGATTCTCGACGACGGCTGGACGGTGATCACCGCCGATCGTCGGCCATCGGCGCATTTCGAGCACACGGTCCTGGTCACGGATGGCGACCCCGAACTCCTGACCGACCGGCCTCGCATTGCGACGCGCGAGTTGCTGGGGATTTGAGAGCATGGGGCGAGCGGCTTTGCAGGCCGCCGCGTGGTGGTGCCGGATGCTCCGGTCGCTCACCGGCCCTTCGGCACCGGGCCGATGGTGGCACCCTCGACGAAACTTCCCTTCGTCAGGGACTTCCGCGGGTCCTCCTGGCCGCGGCTGGCCTTGTCGGCCCACCGGACGATGCGTCGAATCATCGGCTTGAGATCCCAGCGGATGTGCGAGATCGGAGGGTGGCTCCACATGAAGGCCGGATCGGGGTCGGTCGAAATCAACGAAACGTCCTGCGGAATCCGGAGGCCGTTGGCCATGCAGAACTGCAGCGTGGGAACCACGAACAACGCTTCGTCCAGCAGCATCGCCGTGGGCGGAGTGGTTCGGAACAGTGACCTGAGCCCCGCCTGGTAGCCCTCGACCCCCTCCGTCCAGTCCGGCAGGTTGTAGCGCCCCGTCACCACTCCCTGCGCCTCGAGTTCATTGAGGAAGGTCCGCTCGGTCAGGCCCGGATCCGGAATTCGGCGGATGGGGCGCGACATCAGGACGATCCGACGGTGCCCGAGTTCCACCAGGTGCCGCAGCGCCGCGCGCATCGGCGTCAGCTTGTCCGGAGCGACGCTCGGCAGTGCGATCCGGTTGGCCCGGCCCGCCAGGGCGAATGCCGGTCGCGGTCCCTGCGCGAACCATTCCAGCACCGGGCGCGTGGCGCACATCACCACCCAGGCGTCGGTGGCGGACTGCTCGACGAAACGCGCCACCCGCCCGGGCTTGTCGTTCATGCCGGCCAGCGTCTTCCCCGCGACACCCGCCAGGTGACCCGCATCCTGCAGCGCGCGCACCAGTTGATAGATGATGGGCGAATTCCGGTCGGCCGCGTCCCCCGCAAGGACCGTCACCCGGAACCTCCGCTGGCCGGCCGGGTGAACCCCGGAACCGATGGCCCGTCCGCGTCCCGGTCCCTGGGCGTGCAGCACCCCGGCGTGCTCCAACTCCCGCAGCGCCTCTTCCACCAGGTCCCGCGACGCGCCGAGTTCGCGGGCCAGCCGGATGACCCCGGGCATCCGGCCCTGCCACCGGCCCTCCTGCAACTCCGCGCGCAGGTAGGCGGCGAGCTGCAGCTTCTTCGACACCGGTCTCCATTCCGCCATGCCGCCCAAAGCACAGGGGAAAACAGGATAGTGGGCAAGGGCCAAAATTCTGGAATCCCGGGGTGGCCCTGTTTCCCTTGAGCCGCAATCGAAAGCCTCTTCAAGGCCGACCGGAGGTTCGCTGCGCGGACCCTCCGAACGACACAAGGATTGAATCACGCCCCCGAATCATGAATCACAAAGCACTTACCCTGGCAGCAGCTCTGGTGATCACCCCGGCAGCCCATGCGGCCGTGATTGCGGAGACGAACTTTGACTCGGCGACGAAGTCGAGTGCCAGCGAGACCATGACCGGCATCGTCTGGACGGGCGATGACCTGGTGAATGTGACTCCTGGCACGTCGGCAAGTTACACACTGCTCGACAGCGATGCGGGCTTCGATCCCGCCGGTTTTTTCACCACCGGTTATGGCAAAGAGGCCTTTGCGCCCGCCCTGAATGTGCAGAACACGGGCGACTGGGCGGCAACCTTCCAGTTTGATTTGGCTGCCGGCGCGACAGGCACCCTGACCTCGATATCGTTCGGTTACCAAGGCCTGACAAACGCGGGGGCGAACCAAGGCGGGGGCCGGGCCATCCCGATGAATGTCACGGTCAACGGCACCGCCTTTGACGCGACCCTTTCGACTTCGACGATTTCCTCCGGGGGGACGCTGAGCTTCACCGACAGCGAAGCACTGATCAGCGGTACCAATACGATTGTGATTTCGACGGATGCCTACGAGAACAAAGACGGCTGGAATATCGGCATCGACAACCTCTCGTTCGCGGGCACCATTCAGGTCATCCCCGAGCCTTCGGTGGTCCCGCTGTTGGGAACTCTCGGCGTGCTGATGCTCCTGCGCCGTCGGCGTGATGCGTGAAGAATGTTCAAGCCGGAACCATCACCCCTTCAAGTCCGGGTCCCCACCGACCGCCCCCTGAAAAGCGATCCATCAACCACCATGCGCTTCCCCGCCCCGACCTCCATTACCCTTGCGCTTGCCGCAGGCACTCTTTCGGCGTTCTCGGCGGCTGCCGGTGCCGCCATTGTGAGCAGCATTCCTTCGGCCGTGACCCCGTCGGCTCCGACGAGCGGCAACGGGCAGCACCAGTACCGGCTCGACTCCACGACCGGCACGGTCCAGTTCGACACAGACGGCGGCAACAACTCCTTCGTCGACACCGACAAGAGCGGGGGCGACTGGATCCTGAACGGCTTGAATGTCTGGCAGTCGTTCAACAACGAGGTGCTGCAGTACATCCCCGGTTATCCCTCCGGCGGCAACCTGCGGGCGAACCTTCTCTTCGTCGAGGATGGGGGAGCCACCATCAGCCCGCAGACTGTCGGAATCGACGTGTATCTGAACGACTTGACGCACGGGACGGATTCAAACGGGCCGCTCTACCTGTGGTTCGAGGTGTTTGCGTGGAATGCCGGGGAAACCGGCCCCGTCCTGAGTGCCAACGGTCCGAATGCGAGCATTTACAACCCATGGCTCCAAGGCGATGCGGTGAAGCTTCTGGACGTCAAGGTGGCCCAGACGGGGAGCGGGATCGCCGGTGCCAAGGAGGTCCCCGCGGAGTACACGACCGTCGAGCTAGGTGAGATCGATGTCGGCGACGGCTATGACTTCTACGCCTGGCGGATCGGCGCGGCGGGCTATGATGGAAATGACGGGACGACCGGCCCCGACCAGTTTCGCCTGAGCAACATCACCGCGGTTCCGGAGCCGTCCTCCGCCTTGTGTCTGGCGCTGCTCGGCCTGGCGACCGGCTTGCGGCGTCGCCGTTGAGGCGGCTTCCGCGTTCCCGCCACGATCCCGCAATACCGGGTGCCATCCCCGACCCGCCGCCTTGTCCGACCGTCGCTGCTGTCCCACCCAAGCCCGTCGTTCTGTCCAACCTCCCTCAGTCCAAAGCATCATGAAACCTGCTTTCCAGCCGATGAAGCCGCTCTGCCCGCTTTTCGCCCTCGCCCTGTCATCCCTTGTTTTCACTGCCAATGCCGACGTGGTGACCGGCATCCCTTCGGCCGTGACCCTGTCGGATCCGTGGAGCGGCGACGGGAGGCACCAGTATCGGCTCGACACCACGACCGGCACGGTCCAGTTCGACACCGACGGCGGCAATGATTCCTTCGTCGACACGGACAAGAGCACGGGCGACTGGATCCTGAACGGCTTGAATGTCTGGCAGTCGTTCGGCAACGAGGTGCTGCAGTACATCCCGGGTTATCCCGCCGGTGGCAATCTGCGGGCGAACCTCCTCTTCGTCGAGGATGGCGGGGCCACCACCACCCCGCAGACCGTCGAAGTCGACGTGTATCTGAATGACTTGACGCACGGGGCGGATTCGAACGGGCCGCTCTACCTGTGGTTCGAGGTCTTTGCGTGGAATGCCGGGGAAACCGGTCCGGTCCTGAGCGCCAACGGTGGGGATGCGAGCTTCTACAATGGATGGCTCCAGCGCGATGCGGTGAAGGTTCTGGACGTCAAGGTGGCCCAGACGGGGAGCGGGATCGCCGGTGCCAAGGAGGTTCCCAAGCAATACACGACCGTCGAACTCGGTGAGATCGATGTCGGGGCCGGCTATGACTTCTACGCCTGGCGCGTCGGCGCGGCGGGCTATGATGGAAATGACGGGACGACCGGCCCCGACCAGTTTCGCCTGAGGAACCTCACCGTGTCGGCCCCGGCGGCGGAGCCCTTGCAACTCACCATCGTCGCCAGCGCGGACACTCCGGGTCACTACGACTTCAGCTGGAACAGCCAGGCGGGCCGGGTGTATGATCTCGTGAGTGCGACCGACCTTTCAACCCCGCCGGAGACCTGGCCGGTGTGGGGAAATCAGGGCGATATCGAGGCCACGCCCGACACCAACTCGCTCACCGGCATCCCGGGGGGTGGCGATTCGCGGCGCTTCTTTGCGGTCGTCGAAAAGCTGCCATGAGCCGTGCCGGAAGCCGGCGGATGGCTGCGAACGATCGCTGAAGGTCCGGGCAGCATGTGCGGGGTCCTCAGCGGCCGACGAGTCGGTCTCATGTCATGAATCCTAGCCAGCCATCAACCGGCGGACTTGCCGCGACATGGCCACTGGCGGCAGGGATGGTGCTGCTCGCGCTGTCGGTGCCGGAGTGGGCCGCAGCCGCGGAAAGTCCGCGGGAGCGCCTGCCCAACATCGTGTTGATCCTCGCCGACGACATGGGTTACGGCGATCCCGGTTGCTACAACGAAGCCAGCAGGATCCCGACCCCGCACATGGACCGCGTGGCGGCGGAGGGCATGCGCTTTACCGATGCCCACTCGCCCTCGGCGGTGTGCACGCCGACGCGCTACGGCTTGATCACCGGACGCTACGGCTGGCGGACGCTACGGAAGGGGGTGATCGGTGGCTACAGCCCGCCGTTGATCCAACCCGGCGAGCCGACCCTGCCGTCGCTGCTGAAGGAGCGCGGCTATCGAAGCGCCTGCATCGGCAAATGGCACATCGGCGCCACCTTCCACGACCGGGAGGGCAGGCCGACAAGCCGCGAGAAGGAGGTGGACTTCCGCAAACCAGTGACGGGAGGGCCGACTTCGGTCGGATTCGATCAGGCGTACTGGAATGCGGGCTGCGGCACCTGCGCGCCGCCCTACGGGTTCATCGAGGACGAGCATTTCGTGGCCAGCCGCTTCAGCCATCAGGCCGTGCCCCACGGGGACCATGGCATGGCGGCGGAGGGCTGGAGCCACGCGCGGGCCGATCTGGTGATCGCCGGGAAGGCCCGCGCCTACATCCGGCAGGCGGCGGACCATGAGCGTCCCTTCTTCCTCTACCTGGCCCCAAACGCGCCGCATGAACCCTGTGTCGAGGAGGTGGTGCCGGAGTTCGCCCGGGGCAAGAGCAAGGCCGGCTCGCGCGGCGATCTCGTGTGGCTGTTCGACTGGATCGTCGGGCAGGTGGACGAGGCGCTGACAGCCAGCGGCCAGCGGGAAAACACCGTAATCATCGTCACCAGTGACAACGGCGCGCTGCCGGGCGACTTCAAGCGCGGGGAGGGTGGCAAACGACTGGCGGGGCCCGGGCGCAACTGGCTGTTCGAGCGTCATGGCCATGCCTCCAACGGGGAGCTTCGCGGTTGGAAGGCCCATATCTGGGAGGGCGGGCATCGCGTGCCCCTCATCGTGCGCTGGCCGGGCCGGATCGAAGCCGGGACGCAGGCTGGCCAGCTGTTTTCCCTGACGGATTTTGTGGCCACGCTGACGGCGGTGGCCGGGGCACCGGCGATGCCGGAGGCAGGGGCACGCGACAGCGTCAACCAGTTGCCGGTCCTGCTGGGCGAGGTGCATGACGATGCTCCGCCCCGGCGCTCGATGATCCAGCATTCGAGCCACGGCGTTCTCGCGATCCGCCGTGGCGATTGGAAGCTGATCGCCGGCACCCGGGGTTCCGGGGGTTGGCCGCCGCCACGCGACAGCCAGCCGGTCCCCGGCGCACCCGGACAACTCTATCACCTGCGGACCGATCCCGCCGAGCAAGAGAACCAATGGGACCGTGAACCGGACAGGGTTCGTGAGTTGAACCAGCTTCTTGAGGAAGCTCGCTGAACCGAAGCCCCACCTTCACCGATCATCCACCAGCATGAAGCCATTCTTACCCATTGCCGCCGGGCTGCTGATTCTTGCCCCATGTGTGCCAGCCGAACCCGTTGTTCCCCGCGAGGCCGATGTCTGCGTCTATGGCGGCACGGCGAGTGGCGTGATGGCCGCGGTGGCGGCCAGCCGGGAAGGGGCCACGGTCATCCTGGTGGAACCCAGCCGTTGGCTGGGCGGTATGACCGGTGGCGGTATCGACCATCTCGACTGGGGCCGCGAGGCGGCGGTCGGAGGTTCGACCCACAAGTTCCTTACCGAAGGGCTGGACGACTTCGCCGACCGCAAGCCGGGCGGCAACAGCACCTACTCCCAGACCACGCGGATCGGTCACAGCAACCGGACCTACCGTGAGCGCTTTCTCAAGCTGGTGGAGGACCACGGGATCGAGGTGATTTACGACCATCGCCTCGGCAAGGTGCAACTCACCGACACCACCATTCACTCGGCCACGCGCCAGGACCCGGCCAAGCTGCGCGAGGTCATCCGCGTCTCTCCCGGAGGCAGCGCGATCCAGGCCATCTGGCTCGACCATGCCCCGGTGGACCGGACGGGCTGCCCGATCCCCGAACCGCTCGCGCACAATGCCGTCCACATCCGGGCCAGGGTCTTCATCGACTGCTCCTACGAAGGTGATCTGCTGGCGATGAGCGGCACGAACTACACCTGGGGCCGCGAGTCGCGCGAGCAGTATGGCGAGAGCCTCGCCGGGGTGCGGCCCAACCTGTGGCTCTACGAGATCGACCCGTGGCTCGAGGAGGGAGATCCCGGGAGCGGCACCATTCCCTTCGTTCAGGATCGAAAGATCGGCCCCGAGGGCAGCGCCGACGGCCTGACCATGGCCTACTGCTTCCGCTACAAGTTCAACCGCAGGGGTGAGGGCATCGCGATCCCCGAGCCCGCCCGCTACGACCCCGCCGAGTTTGAATTGTTCCGCCGGGCCATGCGCGATGGTGTCGACATCTATTCCGCCCGATCCTTCAACCGCCTGGGGCAGCCCGTCATCGACACCTTCAAGCCGCGACAAGCGGATGCCGGTTCCAGGCTCAGGCCGCGCCTGCCGGACACCAACCTGAGCCGTGCCCTGATGACGACCACCATTTTCGGCAGTTCGGAGAACTACCCCAACGGCGATTGGGCCACCCGGGCGTCCATCTGGAAGTTCCACCAGGAGTTCTTTTGCAAGCTGATCCATTTCCTGCGCACCGATCCGGTGGTTCCTGCGAAGCTCCGGGCCCAGGCCCGGGAGTTGACCTTCGACCGGGGCGACTTTGATGAAACCGGCGGCTGGCCGCATCAACTCTACGTCCGCGAGGCGCGGCGCATGATCTCGGACTACGTCGTCACCCAGAAGGACCTGGAGGCAAAGACCGCACCAAAGCACTCGGTCGGTCTCGCCTCCTACGGTGTGGATGACTGGTCCTACGCGACCGTGGCGCTTGACGGCAAGGTGGCGCTTCAGGGCGGGGAATTCTCCATCCTGTATCTGGACGGAGGAAAGCAGAACGGCAGCTACGCCATTCCCTACGAAGCCATCGTTCCCAGGAAGCGGGAATGCTCCAACCTGCTGGTGCCGGTCTGCTGCTCGGCCAGCCACATCGCCATGACCTCCATCCGCATGGAGCCGGTGTGGATGATTCTCGGGGAATCGGCGGGTGTCGCGGCAGCGATGGCGGTGGAGGAGGAGTTCCCGGTGCAGGACGTGCCCTATGGAAGATTGCGCCACAGGCTCTTGAAGATCGGCCAGAAACTCGATCCGCTGCCCCCGGTCGAGTAGGGCGCGGGTAGCGGCCCTGGCCCGTTGCCTCCCGCGCTTCAGTTTGTCTGCATCCTCCCGCGCTGCGGCGCGGTGCCGGAAGTGCCGGAAGTGGCAGCCTGCGGGCGCCCGACGGCTGCCCGGTACTTCTGCACGGCGAAGGCAATCGACTTCGCCACGGTCCGTTGGTAGCCGGGGTCGTTGATCAAGCGGGCTTCGTACGGATGCGTCATGAACCCGCACTCGACGAGCACCGAGGGATGCTTCACGCCGCTCAGCACGCTGAAGCGGGCGCGCTTGATTCCCCGGTCGAGCGTGTAGGGTTTGCCGGTCTTCTTGTCCTTGAGCGTGGTGAGCAGGGTGCCGTGGATGGCGGTGGCCAGCGCGACGTTGGCGGAGTCGTGGTAGTTGCCGGTCTTCGGGCTGAAGTCGCTGGCCTTGAGCCCACGGCCGTAGTGGGAGACCCCGACGGGAGACAAGGTGAAGGTCTCGATGCCACGCGCGGCCGAGCGGCCGGAGTTGTGGTGGATGGAGATGAAGACGGCGTTGTCCCGGATGCGGTTCGCGATGTCCACCCGCTGCTGGAGTGACAGGAATCGATTGTCTTCACGGGTCATGATGACCTTGTACTTGTAGTCCCTTTCCAGGTGTTCCTTCAGGTGCTTGGCGACAATGAGGTTGTAGCGGGCCTCGGTGCCGATGGCGTTGGTGGCTCCGGGATCCTTGCCTCCGTGACCGGGATCGATGATGACGGTTCGGAAGCTGCCGGCGTTCTCGATGATGCTCGGTCGAAGGACCGGGTGGACCAGCTTCATCAGGTCGATCTTTGACAGCCACGCCTTTCCACCCGAGACTTCAACCGGGTAACTGAAGACGAACTTCACCCCGTTCATGAGGCACTCGTGCGAACCCGTCTTCAGCCGCATCTCCACCTTGGCGTCCTCCAGTACGATGCTCTTCCCCGACCAGTTCATCTGCTTGAAGTTGTAGAACTTCTTGATCGAGTTGACGCTGACATAGCCACGCCCGTGCAGCGTCCGCTCCTCCCAGGCGGCATCGGCCACCATCATGCCGCCGAGAAGCAGCATGAGGATTCGAACGGTGATGGGGAGGCGGGTCATGAGTGTTCGTGGGGCGATCCTGACGCAGCCGGATGGTTAGCGGCGAATATGCCTCATGACAAATGTGTTTTCCGGGCCGGGGGAGGGCACGCGGCTGCGTGAAAATCCGGTGAAACCCGCCTCCTGCCTTGCCCACACGGCCCGGGTCGAGGGAGGATGAGGGCGTGGAAGCGGTGCTCAAGAACGACCTTCCCGACCGCTTCGGTTCGATGCTGGTCAAGGAAATGCGCCAGAACATGCGGCGCGGAAGCTTCGTGATTCCGTTCCTCGCGGTTCACGCCCTGGCCATTGCCGCGGTGATCGTCGAGTTCCAGACCGGTGCGACCGAGGGCTTCGCCGAGATGGTCGGGATGATGAACATCCTGCTGCTGGGCTCCTCGGGGCCTCTGTGGTTGGCGATTACCATCGTCTGCGTGGTCGTGATGCCACTCGGGGGACTGGTCCTGATGGGCCAGGAGCTGGACGAGGGAAACCATGAGCTGCTGCTGCTGACGAAGCTCAGCCGCTGGAAGGTGGTCCGTGGGAAGTTCTTCAGCCTCTGGTCGCTGTGCGTGCTCACGCTCTTCTCGCTGCTGCCCTACGTGCTCGTCCGCTACCAGATCGGGGGCATCGAGCTCGTCCGGGATCTTGCCTGCACCCTCACGGTTCTCGGTCTGTCGGGCGTCGTCTGCGCGGGGGCGATCGGGGCGTCGTCGTTTCAAGGGCTGGGTGCCCGGATGGCGGTGATGGTGCTTTTCCTGGGCTCGACGCTCGCCTCCGGGGGCATCGCGCTGGCGGCCTGTGGTGCCCAGACCAAGGGCGCAGGGGTGTTCTGGCACCTGAATGCCTTCGCGGCGACCCTCTGCTTCATCATGATGGGCCTCGGGCTGGCCCGATCGCGGTTGAGACTGGTGATCCATGCGTATGAGGTAAAACCCAGCTTCATGGTGGTGGGTCTGTTGTTTTTCACGCCTTTCGTGGTCGGGATGACCACCGCGATGACCGCCGGCTTCGCGGGTCTGGTCGGACTCGTCGGGATGGGTCTGGTCGCCGTCTATGCCGATGTGACTCCCAAGGCGCCCGCCTGGGTCAAGGCACCGCAGGCGAATGTTCCCGGGGGCGCGACTCCGCCGTCCCAGCCAGCTGTGGCGCAGGGAACCGTGCTGACCCAAGGTACACCGCCAGCACCCGCGCAGGTGGTGAATCCACCGGTCGCGGCACCGGAAAAACCGGAAGCGCCTCCCGGGTGAAAGGTGGTGGCGGGGGAAGTCCAGCCCCGCGATCCGGCATGAGTGGATGACCGCTCTCCCTGTGGTATGGGAGCGTCTCAGCTCCGATCACCTCATTCCCGCGAAACGCTGGCGCAGAAGATCCTTTTCGGAGAGGTCGGGGGTTTGGGCCTGTGCGTCCTCGACCCACTGCCATTCGAGTTCGTTCTTGGTGGGCCTCCGGGTCTCGTAGTAGACGCCGAACTTGCCAGGGAAATCCTCTTCCGCGAGCGCCATCGCCGCGGCGGTCGATTCGAGGTTCTGGTTTTCCTCATCGACGAGGTCGAAGACGCCGCCCTTGCGGGGATTGGCCGAGTCGAAGGACCCGGGATAGAACATCGTGCATTCCGAGAGGGTTTCGACCACCGCGAAGCCGGGATGCAGGATGGCCCGCTCGAACATCTCGTTCATGTGCTTCACCTGGGCCGCATGGGTGCGGGCAATGAAGGTGGCACCGCTGGCGACAAGCTGCGCCATCGGGTTGATCGGTCGGTCGATGGCCCCACGGGGATCGGTCTTCGACGGATGCCCGATCGGCGTCGTCGGAGAGGTCTGGTTCTTGGTCAGGCCATAGACGAAGTTGTCCATGATCACGTACGACAGGTTGACGTTCTTGCGCGCGGCATGGGTGAGGTGGTTGCCGCCGATCGAGTAGCCGTCGCCGTCGCCGCCGAAGACGAAGACATGCAGGTCCGGACGCGAAAGGGAGATGCCGGTCGCCAGCGGCACCGCACGGCCGTGGATGAAATGGATGCCGTGGGCATTCACGAAGTAGGGGAAGCGCGACGAGCAGCCGATCCCGGCCACGCAGACGATCTTCTCGTGCGGGATCCCGAGCTTCTGGACGACATTGAAGAAGGAGGCCAGCACGGCGAAGTCGCCGCAGGCCGGGCACCAGGTCGGGTGGTCGGCCTTGAGCTGCTTCTTGGTGAGTTTCTCGGTGGAACTGCTCATGGGTGGGATGGGGGATTGGCTTTCCTGGCGCTGGGCTTACCGTTTCAGCACCTTCAGGGCTCGTTCATGGATTTCCCGGACCCGGAAGGTCAGGCCCTGGATCTTGTTGAAGGATTGGATGTTCGGGTTGCACGTGACGGCCCGCAGCAGGGTGGCAAGCTGGCCGAAACCGTAGATGCCGGGGTCGTTCATCTCGGGAACGAGGACGTGCTTGAAGCGCCGGAAGATGGTGCCGATGCCGTTGCGCAGCGGATGGATGTTGCGCAGGTGGATCGAACCGACCTTGTAGCCCTCGTTGCGGAGCCGCTCGGCGGCCTCCTTGATGGGGCCGTAGGTGGAACCCCATCCGACGAAGAGGAGATCGCCCTGCTCGTCGCCGAAGAAGTCGGGGGCGGGCAAGGAGTTGGCGAGCTTGATGAGCTTCTCGCGGCGCTTCGCCGACATCTTCTCGTGCATCTCCGGATTGGCCGAAGGATGGCCCCACTCGTCGTGCTCGAGGCCGGTGACGACCGGATATTTTCCCTCGGGCGACGGGCAGCCGGGCGGCGCGTGGCGTGTGATCCGGTCGAGCGGGTAGGGTTTGCAGTCGGCCGGGCAGGCCGAGAGATCGAGCATCGGCTCGACCCAGTGTTCTTCGAGATCCGGCTCGGGGAAGGCCTCGGTCCGGGTCGCGATGGCCTGATCGGAGAGGATGATGACGGGCGTCGAGTAGTCGCGGGCGATCTGGCAGGCGCGCACGGCGGTGTAGAAGCAGTCCTCGACGTCGCGCGGGGCGAGCACGACGCGGGGTGAGTCGCCGTGGGAGCCGTAGATCGCCTGCATCAGGTCCGACTGCTCCACCGAAGTCGGCATGCCGGTGGAAGGTCCGCCCCGTTGGATGTTGACCACCACCAGCGGCAGTTCGGCCATCGTGGCGTAGCCGATGGCCTCGGACTTGAGCGACAGCCCGGGGCCGGATGAACCGGTCACCGCCAGGTGGCCGGCGTAGGACGCGCCGATCGCGAGGGCGACGGCGGCGAGCTCGTCCTCGGCCTGGATGAACATGCCGCCGTACTTCGGCAGTTCGGAGCGGAGCAGCTCCATGATGCTGGTCCAGGGGGTGATCGGGTAGCCGGCGCCGTAGCGGCACCCGCCGGCGATAAGCCCGAGCGCGAGCATCGTGTTGCCGTCGGTCGAGATCCGGTTGGCCTCCTCGTTCTCGCCGGGCGCGAAGGGCATGTGGTTGATGTCGTGGACCGGATAGGAGTAACCTGCGTCGAAGGCCAGCAGCGCGTTGCGCAGGACATCCTCGGATTTCCTCCCGAACTTGCGGGTGATGATCTCGACCAGTTTCTCGCGGTCGAGCTTGTAGACGGCGCACAGCATGCCGAGGACGAAGATGTTCTTGCCGCGGTCCTTGGCGGAGCCGCCGATCGCCTCGATCGAGGCCGAGGTGAAGGGGACTCCGATGTGGCGAATGTCGCGCTCTTCCTTCAACTCGGTCACCTGGTCGCTGTCGTAGAAGCAGATGCCACCGTCGCGCAGCGCTCCGAGGTGGTCCTCGTAGGAATCCTGATAGAAGGCGACCAGCGTGTCGGCCTCGTCACCGGGGTGGAGCACCTCGCCGGAGCCCAGATGGACCTGGAAGATGCTCGGGCCGCCGGAAATGGTGCTTGGGATGGTCATGTAGGTCATGACGTCCTGGGCGGTGGATCCGGCAAGCTGGGCGAGAAATCCACCGATCGACTGGATGCCGTCCTGGGAGTAACCGGCGAGCCGGATCACGGCGTCGCGGAGCGGGGTGGTCGCGGATGCGGATGACATGGGTTTGAAGTTTAGTATCTGGATTCCTAAAGCTTCGGAGCCCGGTCGGAAAGGAAAACTGCCAGAGTTTCGTGGCATCACGGAGCTGAAAGAAAACCGCCTCTGCCGCGCGGGGCGGGATGGATCATCGTTCAGGGCAGCACACGGATCCGGAACACGGCCGCCGGGGAGCCGTGGGTCGCATGCACGCGCAGGGTCAGACGGCGGGTCGTCAAAGGATGGGGGAATGGCTGGTCAAAGCGAGCCGACCGGTGGTCCCGGGCTGCCGCGACAACGTCGCCCGCCTCATCCAGGAGATCAAAGTCGCGCACCAGGAACGGGACCACTTCTTCAGGGTGGGTCATGAGCACGCTCTCCATCGGGTGGTCCCAGTCGGCGTCGAATTCGAGGATCACCCGGCCGATCTGGACCGGTTCGGGCCATGTGAGCACGAGTTCCGGCTCCCGGTCGGCGGGGTCGGCGACCCAGGCATTCACGGTGCGGGTCGGGCGTGCCGGGCCCCGGGTCACGTTGGCAGGACCGAAGACATCGAGTGGAGGATTGATCGTCATGGCGAGGTTGCGACCCTCGGGGCGCCGTTTCGGGAGCCAGAACTCGAAGGAATCGATTCCGGTTTCCTCGGGCGGTGTCTGCATGCTCGAGGTCGCAACGGCCTTGTTGTAGGCGTTGGAAACCGCGAGGACGCCGGTCCGGCGTTCATCGCTGAGCCGGACGTGGATGGCCGGGTGCTCGTTGAGTTTGACGAAATGGTAGCCTTCGCGCGTGACCGGCGTGCGGAAGCGGGCCTCGATGCGCGTTTCGCCCTCGGGGAAGGGGACCTCGATCGCCTCGATCAGTTCATCGGGCGTGAAGTTGGCAGCCTTCCTGGCCCGCCGGAGTTCGACACGGAGTGCTCCATGTTGTTCGCTGGAGATCTCGAAGCCGAAGACCGGACACGGACCTTCCGCGAGCGGCAACAGCATGGCCCAGCCGCTGTCGAGCCGCAACCAGGCGTGATTGCCGGGAAGTTCGCCGAGTCGCAACTGCGAGCTTGCGGTGGCGGTGGCGGCGGGAGCGAGATCGTCGGGGTCGTCGGGATCGATCCCCGGCAGGAACTGGCCGGCCCGGTCGAGTCGCTGCTGGAGTTCGCGCAGGGCATCGTCGCCCGCGATCTCCCGTGGCAGGCAGGCGCGCTCGCGGCAAAGAGCGGCGGCGGTGCCGACGGCCTGGCCGCCAGCGGCGCAGGTCGCCATCACCCGGGTGGAGCCGAAGGCAACGTGGGTCGCGCTGATGATGCGGCCGGCGAGGAACAGGTTCGAAATATTGCGGCTGTAGTAGCAACGCCACGGGATGCCGTAGACCCCCTTGGCGTGCCACTGGGTGCAGCCGGCGCGCTCGGAATAGACCCCGTCGGCGGGATGCAGGTCGAGCGCCCAGCCGCCATGCGCGACGACATCCTCGAAGGGCGTCTGCCCGATGACGTCCTGCTGGCGCATGAGGTAGTCGCCCTCGAAGCGGCGGCTTTCGCGTTTTCCCGGAATGTGTCCGACCCATTCGAGGATCAGGTTTTCCGCTTCGGGGTGCTCGCCGGAGTTCTTGATGTGGTCCCAGATGCCGTAGACGACCTTCCACAGCTCCCACTTGATCGTTTCGGTGTCGTGCACCGTGTCGAGCCGGCCGCCGTATTCGAGCCACCAGAAGTTGCAGCCCTGCATGTTGGTGTTGAAGCGGCGGTGGCGGGCGATGCCGCTGACGTCCTTGAGCGCCCAGCTCGGGGCGGTGAAGCGGACCGGCGTGCCGACGTCCTTGGTGTAGAAGTACAGCGAGTGGCCGAGCAGGTGGCCGTAGCCTTCATCGGGCGCGAATCCCTCGCCGAACTCATCCGCCGACTCCGCCCCCATGCGGAAGGCCGCGCCAGCGAGGAAGGCGACGATGCCGTCGCCCGAGGCGTCACAGAAAAGGGGAGCGCGCAGTACGTAGCGGGTCGAGTTCTGCGGGCAGAAGGCGACAACGGCCGACACGGTGTCCGGGTCGCTCTTCTCGACCTCATGCACCGCCGTGTTGAGCAACAGGGTGATGTTCGGTTCCTCGACGACCTTCTCCAACAGGATGGTGTCGAGGATGTAGGGATGGCCCTGGCGGTTGCGATAGACGTTCTCCTCGAGGATCTCGTTGATGATGCCGCCCTCGCGCGACCAGCGGTTGTTGTTTCCCATGTGGGAGGTCGCGCCGAGGACCCACAGCCTGACCTCGCTCGAGGCGTTGCCGCCCAGGACCGGGCGGTCCTGGACGAGGACCACCCGCAGGCCTTCCCGGGCGGCTGCGATCGCGGCGCAGGTGCCCGCCAGTCCGCCGCCGACGACGACGAGGTCGGATTCGGGGCTTTCGGTCTTGAGTTGCCGGATGGTGGTGGGGCCTTCGTGGATCATGAAGCGTTGCGGGATTGAAGGTATCTTGCGCCGCCGAGCATCGCGAGCCCGATGGCGGCGACCAGGAGGGCAAAGAGCAGAATGATGCTCCGCTGGCCGGGATTGAGCGGAATCAGGCAGGTCATGCCGGCGCCGAGCACCACCATGCTCCAGCCGACGATGCGCGCCGGGGCGGCGTCGGCCCTGCCGGTTCGCGTGGCTTCCGCCTCGGTCTCGGCGGCCTGCAGTGCCTCGATCCGCCGCCAGCGGTGGTCGACGCCCCGCGCCCGCAGGTGGGCGACGAGGACGATGACCATCGGCAGCACCACGCCGACGAAGGTCTTCGACTGGTCGAAGAGCCATTGTCCGATGGCGCTGTCCTGTGGCGGCACGATCAGCCTGAAGTGCAGCATGAGCCCCAGCGGAATGCAGATCCCTGCGGTGAGCCACAGGGCGCCGACGTTCACCTTCCTGCTGAGCAGGCCGATGAGGATGGGCGCGAGCAGCGGCACCACCATCAGCTCGGTGATGGAAATGATCACCCGCTCCGCGCCGCCGAGCATCGGGATGCACAGGGCGATGCCGGCGATCACGGCGCCTAACAGGAGCGTGAAGAGTCTTCCTGCAAGGAGGAGGCTGCGGTCGGTGATCTGGTTCCTCAACGGACGGTAGATGTCATGGGTGAGGACACCGGAAAAGACATTGAGCTGCGAGCTGATCAGGCTGGCCGTGGCGGAAAACATCGCGGCCATCATCAGCCCGACCATGCCGATGGGCAGGACATGGCGGCAGGACTTGATGTAGGCCTCCTCCTTGAGGACGCGGATCATGTCGTCGGTCGCCCCTTCCGGGATCGGGCTCTGCACGCGCCACAGCAGGGGAGGGAGCAGCCAGAGGAACGGCGAAAAGAGATACATCAAGCCGAACAGCACCGTGCCCCGGCGGGCGTCGCGCGCGGTGGGCACGCACAGGTAGCGCTGCACGAAGGCGAACTCGGCACCGATCATGAAGTAGTGGATCGCCACCCAGCCGAAGAGGAAGAACCAGGTGTAGCGCCCCGAGGTGAGCGACAGGAAACCCTCCGGGGCCTGCGCGATGAAGCCGCCGAGCCCGCCGATATCGAGCAGGATCAGCGCCACCACGAAGATCACCGCGACGTTGAGCACGATGAACTGGATCACGTCGGTCATCAGCACCGCCCACAATCCGCCGATCATGGTGTAGAGGACGACCACCGCGGCGAAGATCAGGATCGCGGTGACCAGTTCCGGCGGCATTCCGCCGACGCTGACGGCGGTGTCGCTGCCGCGGGTCACCGCCACGGTGAGGGTGGCGATGGCGTAGAGGGCGCCCGCCGCGCCGACCATGCGGTAGATCATCATCGACCAGGTGTAGAAGTGCAGCGCGCCCTTGCCGAAGCGGCGCTCGACGAATTCCGCCGGGGTGCGGATGCCGAGCCGCTTCCATTTTCCGGCGACCGTGTAGCCCGCCAGCAGCGCGGCGATGCCGTAGCAGAGGTTGACCATGATCGCGACGATGCCGTGCTCGTAGGCCATGCCGCCCCACACCACGAAGGTGTTGGCGGAGAACATCGTCATGAAGGCGCTGAGTCCGCTGGCCCACCACGGCGAGGCCCCGCCGGCGGCGAACAGGTCGGCGGTGCTCTTCACCTTGCGCCCCAGCAGCACGCCGATCCCCACCGTGGCGGCGAGGTAGGCGCTGAGGACGATCCAGTCGGCGGAGTGCATGGAGGGTCGGGTCGGATTCTATCGGGTGTCACGGGTTCCACCCATCCGCAGAATCCGGCAGGGCGAGGTCCAGTTCGGCGATGACGAACCCACCGATCATGGTCCGGTCCGCCAGAAGGCTGCGTCGGTCGCCCGGGTGAGTTGGAAAATGATGGGTCCGCGATCGATGGGATGCAGTTCATCGACCCATGACCAGGTGTTCAAATCGGAACTTTCCCGGAGAACGAGCGCCTCCTCGGGATTTCCGTAGGTCACCAGCCGCCACGCATCCGGGTCGGGCCCCTTGAGCAGGCGGGTGGATCGGGCGAGGACAGGCTCGGTATCCGGCGGGAAGTCGGCGGGGCCTTGCGGCGGC
The DNA here is from genome assembly GCF_044385805.1 of Haloferula sp. A504. Classification (NCBI taxonomy): domain Bacteria; kingdom Pseudomonadati; phylum Verrucomicrobiota; class Verrucomicrobiia; order Verrucomicrobiales; family Verrucomicrobiaceae; genus Haloferula; species Haloferula sp. A504. Next base: position 31,798 of record NZ_JBISBU010000021.1, on the reverse strand, counting down.
GAGGTCGGCGGTGGCGGAATCGCTCCCATTTCCAGCCACGCGGAGACATCGAAGCCCGCGGCCGAAGGACGCCTGTGCTCCGTGTGGGAGCTCAATCCGGTGAAGCAGACCTCCCCTTCATCCGGAAGGTGCTCGACCAGCATCCACTCCTTCCGTTGCTCGGAAAAGCACAGCGGATAGGCGAGTTCGCTGGTGTAGATCCACCCCATGCCATCCATCCAGCCCCACAGCGAATCGGTTCCCTGCCAACCGACATAGACCCACCCGAGTTCGGTGTGGAAATGCCACGGGTGCGACGATGGATCGACGGCGCCGAACCAGGTCCAGAGGTAGGTCGTGTCGAGCTGGCTGCCATCCAGTGAGGATCCGGATTCGGGCTCGGTGATTTGGATGGCGGTGGCGGCCGCCGGATCGAGAGTGGTTTCCAGACTGCCGCCGGTGGTGGTGAGAAATCGTCCGGACGCCGTTTCCTGAAGGAGCGTGCCCGCCTCCCCGGCATCGACCCAGCGGAAGGCCTGGGCCCCCTCGGTCCCCGGCGGCCGGAGCACGAGTCGGTGGCCTGCAGTCCCGCGCACCCGCAGCCTGGGGCCTTCGAGGCCGTTCACGCCGTCGTCCTCCTTCGACGCCAGCCAGAAGAAGCTGCGTCCGGTATTCTCGCGGTCGGAACGGAGCAGCAGGTCGAGCTCGCCCGCCAACGCGCCCTGCACGGCGGATACGAAAGCAGCGTTGCCCGGGAAAACGAGGTCCTGACCCGGGTTGACGTTCGCCGGATTCGCCGCGGCCGTGCCGAGTACGGCGGGATCGTGGGTGCCTCCAGGCTGGTTCCATGGGCCGGGTCCGGCGGTGGTCCAGGTCGCTCCGGTGAAGCGGTAGGGTTGGGTGAGCTTGAAGAGTTGGAGCGTGTGCGCCGCGCCTTCCGACGTGGCGTCCCGGATCCGGACGTCGAGCGCGAGCTCGGCATCGGTGGGTGTGAAGCCCGGCGGCAGGCCGGAGAGGTCGAAGCGCATCAGCGAGCGGAAGCTGGTGGTGGCATTGATCGAACCCGCCGCGAGGTCCGCGTCGATCGCCTGGGCTTCGTCGCTTGAACGAATGCGGATGTCTTCGACAATCGGAACCTGGATCCACTCGGAGGCCTCCTCGACCAGCGTGAGGAACTGACCGCTGGCGGCATGCACGACCCGAATGGTGCCGTCCGGTGTCTCGAAGACTTCCCAGCGGAGGGCGTTTCCGGTGGTGCCGGCAGGCGCGACACCGACCATTCGATCCACTCCGGAGCCGGACAGCATCGCGCCCTCGGATCCGAGAATGATCCGGGAGGACAAAGGCGGCGTGAGTGTCCAGCCCGCGTCGGCTCCGATGTCGCGGGCGAGCACGATTCCATCTGCGCCCGGGAGAAGATGGATACCGCTTTCCAGATGCATCAGCGCCTGCCCGCCCTCGGAGACCGGCTTGAGGGCGAAGCGGTCCGCACCCGCGGCATCGAGCACCACTTCGGCACCGGCTGCGAAGGCGGTGCGGTAATCGAGCACCAGACGCGGGGCGATCGTCGCCTCCTGCTCGGACGAAGCGAGGTAGGCCTCGCTGCGTTGCAGGTTGTCTTCCCGGTTCGAGCGAATCAGCAGGTTGAACGGAGTGCCCGCCGCGATGGCCGATTCGACCGCTGAGCGAAATGCCGGCTGATCCGGGAAGACGAGAGCTTGTCCTTCGCCGGCAGCCGATGGGTTGTAGGGAATCGAAACCAATGCGTCTCCGGCCACATCGCCGCCGGGGGGCGTCCACGGCACGCCGGTGCCGGCCGAGAGCCAGGTGGCCTGGCCGTTCACGAAACCGCGAGCCAGTTGATAGACCGCAAAATCCTGGTCGAGATCAGCCGGGTCGCCGGCCGCGTTCGCCCCACGGACCAACCTCAACTCGACCGAGTCGGGGTTCGTCGGAAGCCCTGTTAGATCGAAGTTCAGCAGCGAGCGCACGGCTTCCGATCCGCCCAGCGGCCCCACGCGCAGGCTCCAGTGGGCGGCGATCGGAGATGAAGGCGAGGTGCTTTCGATCCGCTGGTCGAACGAGGCGAAGACCTCGCGCAGTGGCTCGACCCCATCCGTGGAGCTCAGGGCGAGGTAGTGGCCGCCGACACCGTCCCGGAGCGTGAATTGCCCCGGGGCGACTTCATCAAGGAGCCACGTGCGGGCCGACTCTCCGAGGGCCGGAGTGCCATCGGCATGGTCGAGAAGTCGGCCGTCCGGCGCCTTCATCACCACCCGCCTCGATGCGGCGGCACCACGGTCCGCGAGCAGGCGCTGACCCGGCACCCGCGCGGCGGTCGAGCCGGGAATGACGCGGCGGGTGGCCGTCGAGTCACCGAGACGAAATCCACCGGAGGCATCCTTCACCAGCACGCTGGGACCGAAGGCTTCCACGACACCGTCGGGCCGGGTGGCTTCCAATTCGAAGAGCACCGATTCATCCCCGGACCCGAGGGGCACGGTGAACTCCCAGGGGAAATCCGCATCCGCCGCCTCGCCGTAGCGACCGTCGATTTCGTAGCGCAATCGCAACGGGCTGAAGGCTCTCTTGCTGTCCTTGAGGTAAAAGTAGAAGGACCGGTAACGGGATCCGAAATTCAGGATCATCGCCCGGGCAGCCGGGTCGGTCCACTCGAGATGTCCCTCGACCCACGCATCCGACTCGGAAAGATCGGCGAACCCCTCCTGGAAAACCGGAACGACTTCGGTCGTGTCGATGATCACCGCCGCGATGCCCTTGGCCGGGACGGTCAGGGAGAAACGTCCGTCGGAAACCTGTACGGCAGCGGCGGGCTGGTTGTCGATCCACACCCGGGCGGTGCGGGTGCGGCCGGACAGGGCGGGCACCAACTCGGTGTCGAGCGTCACCGTGGCGGCTTCCTCGCTGAAGTTCTGGTTGGTGAAGGCGAGGCAGAGGGTGTCTTCCCCGCGGGCCGCGATGTAGTTGAGTTCGTTGCTCGACACCTCGGCCAGTCCCTTCGGCATCCACAGGCGCACCGGTTGCTCGCCATGGAATTCTCCGGGCCGCATGCCGTAGTAGCTGCTCTGCAGGTACGCGTAGCCTTCGATGAATTCCCGCTCGAAGGAGATGGCTCCATCCGAGCGGGTCTCCGCGTCGGTGACCAAGTAGTCGAGCGCGACCGACATCAGCGGCCAGATATGGTTGAAGTGAAAGGAATTGTAGCTCAGCTGGTTGAACGGCCGGAGCGGGTAGTCGGGCTTTTCATACACCGTGGTCCGGGCGGTGTTCATGTGGTAGCCGGGGAAATTCATCCAGCGCCCGACGATCGCGCTGCGGGCGATGTCGCGCAGAAAATCGTCGTCCTTGAGCCAGGCAAGCCGGAGGAACCAGGGCGCGTAGTTCGCCATGAAGATCGCCCGGTGGCCGGTGCTGGTGCCAGAGGACTCGCAGGTCAGGCCCTGGGCGGAGACCCGCCATGCCGGCACCGTTTCCTCCGGAATGCTGATCGGCCCGACGGTTCGTTTCTCGAGGTAGTAGTAGACCGGTGCCTGGTTCCCCTGGTTGACCGTGACGTTTTCATCCGGAATCCGCGGCGCGAACCAGCAGTGCATCGCGAAGAAGCGTGCCGCCTTCCATGAGGCGTCGAGGAAGCGCTGCTCGCCCGTCGCCTCGTAGAGCAGCAGGAGGTCGATGAAGCGCGGGGCATACCCCGTCCAGAAATACAGGGCCGCGTCCGGGTCGTTGAAGTCCTCGGGCAAGTCCGTGATGCGGCGCGCGATGTAGGCGTCGGCCCCTTCGATCGCCGTCTGCAGGTAGGACGCGTCGCCGGTGGCGCGATAGAGCTGGAGGGAATTCTGCCAGGTGTCCCCCGGTTCGGCCACGTTCAGGTTGCGGACCCGGCTGGACTCATACTCGGCTTCGGCAAGTTCAAGCATTTCGGAAGCCGCGCCGTTGCTGATGCGGTTCAGCGCGACCAGCTCGGAGATTGGGGCCACCGGACCCTCGAGCGTGTAGGAGGGATTCTGGATGTTCTGCGACTCGTCGGTGGTGAAGAGGAACTTTTTCCGCGAGAGCATGTATTCGATGTAGGGATAGGCACGGCGCTTCCAGATCGTCTCGTCGTCAGTGGTCAGCGCCATGTCCAGCGGGCTGAGCGACGACACGTTCTTCACCGCGCCCGGCGCGTCGGTCGCATAGCTACAGCCTTTCTCTTCCTCGAGAAACTGGCTGTAGTCGGACATCCCGTAGGCCAGCATGTTGTCGAGCGCCGTATTCATCGAACCGATCTGGTTGTGGCGCACATCGCGGAAATCGTAGAGGTCGCGGGCGATGCGCTCGAAGGCGATCGTGGTGTCGCCGGTCGCGACAAAGGGGCACATGCGGAAGGTGAAGGATTGTCCGGCTGTCAGTCGCGAACCGGTCCCGCCGAGGATCGGCGCGGCAAGGATCGGCTGCGCTTCACCGGCGGCATTGCGCACCGCCACGCCGAAGCGCGAGTTCTCGAAGACCGGCAGCGGCATGAAGGGAAATTCCGCAGGATGTGCCACCACACCCACGGTGCTGCCCGCCTTCGTCACCAGGGTGGAGGGCACCGGGCAGTGGTAAGATGCTGTTAGATAGCTGGTCGATGGAAACCGCCGACCCTGCCAGACGAGCGGCTGCCAGACCTGTTCGGTATCCGCGAACGAACTGGCGGGTGCTCCCAGATAGGCCACCGAGAACCACGCCGTTCCGGTGGATTCAAGCGTCGTCGTGATCGTCGGCACGCCGGTTTCTGCGTCGAATGCGATCCGGGTGCTGAAGGCAAATGTCGGATCGGCGGCGAACTGGTAGCGGATGCCGTCCGCCTCGACCGTGTCGCCCGTCGGCCGGATTTCCTTCGAGGCGGCCGCATTGAACAAATTGGCGGTGCGGCTGCCCGGATTGGTCACGATGTCCGGATCGAAGCCATCGCCCCAGTCCGGGTTGTCGCCCCCGCCGATGCCGCTGTCCGGGTCGGGCACGGAGGCCACCCACGAGGTGCCGCCATTGTAGTCCACGCCGGAAACCTGCGTCTTTGCCGGCTTGGGATCGCTGGTGGCCAGGAACACCCGAAAGGTCATGCCAAAATCGGCGGTCGCGCCGTCCGGCCCGGTGAGCCGCACGGTCTCGCCGTCGATCCGGTCGATCGTCCACGACCCGTTGGTCAATGGCTGGCCGGCGGCCGGTGCCACCACCCATGCCAGAGCCAGGCAAAAAGCGACTGCTGCCGCAGTCCGTCCGCCTGATGCCGTCCCAAACCGAGATGCTTCCTCCATGGTCGTTCGTTGTGTGATTTCCAGAGATGAATCGAAAAATCGGCTGCCCGTTTTTAAAGGCAACCGAGTTCGCAGCGGCCCTCCATGCTTCCGGCATCAATTCTGCGTCACCTCCACCCGCACGAACAGCTTCTGGATCGCGGTCCCTGTCACGGCCGCGGTGACGGTGGTGGGAGTGCCTGCCACCACAGGATCCGGCACCGTCGAGAAGTTGACGGTCGTTCCGCCACTGGAGGCACCATCGTCGTGGAAGATGGCGAGGTCGGTGGACCATTGGTAGCCGGCGGTCAGGTCGCTCGCGAGCGAACCCTGCGGATGGGTGAAGGTGAAGGTCCCGGCACCGGTGTCGACCGCGGTCACCACGAGGCCCTCGGAGAAGATCCCGGGCTCGGTGCCGAAGAAGTTCTCCACTCCGTTGTCGTTGCCGTCGCCGTCGGGATCGTCACCCAGCGCGGACTGCCCACCGACACCGGATTTTCCCGAGATCCAGTCGGTGAAGGTTTCTCCGCCAGCGGCGGCGACGTAGGTCAAGGTCGGCTCTGCGCCTGGGTCTTCACTGCTGCCGAACCACTTGAAACTGCGGTCGTTTGCAGCAGGTGCGAGGCCTTCGCCGTCCGAAAGGATGCCGAGATAGAGATTGCCGCCGACCGCGTTGTTGAAGGCGGTGGTCAGGGCCGCACTGCTGAAGCTCAGGTACTGGGTGTCGTCGCCGGTTGTGATGGTGAGTGTGACCGTGCCGAGGATGGTTCCCGGGTTGGGTCCGGGCGCGGTTGTGCCGTCCCAATCCGACGCCAATGCATACAAGGTGAAGGTCTGCTCAAGTTCGAGGTCGTTGGCTTCGTCCCGTGAAGTAAAGCCAGTGCTTGAGAGCGTCAGGACCGACTCGCCGGTGGCGGTGCTTTCACCCGATAGGTCGAATGTCAGGTAGCTGCGGAAGTAGTCGTCGGAACCCGAGACCGGTCCCACCCCAAGGTTTCCGGTGCTGGCGTTTACGGGATCGGTATTGCCACCGCTGGCCTTGAATCGCCCTATGCTGTCAAAGCTGGGATTGAGCGTGATTGCTGCCAAAGTCGTGGTGATGTCCACCTTCTGTGGGCTGGCCTGCAGGTTGGCAGAGCCATCCTCCGCCACGAAGTAGACGTCGTAGGCGGTGCTGGACGCGAGTCCAGTTACGGCCGCGGTATTCTCGGTGTCGGCTGTGCTCAGGGCGATGCTGCCGCTGGCGATTTCACCCGAGCCGCCCGAGCCGGTGCCTGCCTTGACTTCCACCGAAGTGGGTGGGGTGGCACCGTCGGCCACGACCACGTAGTAAGCGGTGCCCGGCTCGTTGGTCGCAGCACGTGCGGTGAAGCCGTCAACCGTCTCCGTATCAGCTTGCGGGTAAGTCGCGGTCCAGGACGGGGCCGTGATATCGGTGACTTCCACAATGCTGTAGTTGTCAATCGTGTAGGCGTCGTTGTTCGAGCCTACCCCGTTTTGGCCGTTGGGGATCGTCAGGCCTGTTGCGAGCAGGACTTTGGGCCCCGCACCGTAGCTGGCCCACACCGCGCCGGAGGCCGTGTTGACTTCGACAGTAATGGGAGTCGGGTCATGGCTGAAGGTGATGTCGCCCACGCCGTCGTAGACCAGGGTACTCTCGCCATCGACGATCTGAAACAGTCTCAACAAATTGTTCCCCAGCACTGTCGCCCCAATGAAATTGTCCTCATCCTCATAAGCGAAAACAATCCAATGATCCTGGTTGTTGTTGCCGGGCTCCAAACTTTCGAAAACAACAGTGATCGCGTAATGGCTGGTGGTGACAACTCCGGACCCCGACAGGGCAATCCCACCAATCGAAGGGATGCTATTCAACGCGTCGATGGGGAAGGTGTAGTTCGCCACCGTCTGCTCCAACTGCTGGTTCTGCTCGGCAAAGGACGGCGAGGTCCCCGAACCGCCAGTCGTGGTCATGAGGGTCGTGCCGCCACTGCGGTCCAGGTAGGTCCAGCCGGTGTTGGTGTTGTCATCGAAGTTGTCGCTGTAGATTTGCGCACCCGCCGTCGCGGCGAGCATCAGGGCGGCAACCGTGCCGATGCCAAGTACTCCTGCTATCCGGCTGAGATCTTGGTCGAGCATTCGGGCGGCAGTGGCAAACGGGAGGCGGAAGAAGCAAAATGCAGGTTTCATGGGTTCTTTGTGGTTGGGCCGATATCATAGGTTTTGTTGAGGGGGCCACTGGGGAATGGCTCACGAAAGCGGCATCCGAAACTCTTCCTGACTACCACCTTCAACTGGGTAGAGATATCAGTTGCCGTCCATCCAAGGCAAGACGTTCCAGCGTTTTTCTTTTCGCTTTGTGCGTCTGATGGAATGATCCGAAGAGGGATCACCTGCTGCCACCTGTGAGCCGATGGGATTGGCGGAACGATCCAGGTGCCACGCTGAGTTCGCGGCCGAACACCTCGGTCATCCGCTGCGGCTCGCTGAACCCGCAGCGGATGGCGATCTCGGCGACCGGAAGGTCGGTCTCGATCAGCATTTCCTTGGCCCGCTCCAGGCGCACCCGCCAGATCTCCTTCTGCAGCGTGCGCCCGGTGTCCCGCTTGAACCGCAACTCGAGCGGACGCCGCGACAAAGGCACGACGGCGAGCACGTCGCCGACGCCGATCGGTTCGCTCGCGTGCTCGCGGATGAAGGTCAAGGCCCGGCGAACCATCTCGTCGCCGGTGGCGACCATGTTGGACGAGCGCCGAGCCACCACCCGCCGGGGAGGTACGCGGAGTTCCTTCGCCGGCTTCTGCTTGTCGATCAATTGATTGAGCAATTGCGCCGCCTCGTAGCCCACCTGCTCGCCGGGCAGTTCCACGCTCGAAAGCGCCGGGTCGCAAAACGGGCACAACACGTTGTCCCCGCCGATGCTGATCACCGCCGCCTGCTCCGGCACCGCGATGTCGGCGCTCCGCAGGGCGTTGAGCAGGTCGAAGCCGGTGATGTCCGTGGCGGCGAGCACGCCGAAGGGCGGTTCGAGCCCCTTCAACCACTTCATCGCGCTTTTGGTGACCGCCGCCGCCTTGCCGGCCCGGTGACCGCCGGGCTCCAGTTCAAGGGCATCGATGTCCAATTCGTGCTCCGCCGCCGCAAGCCGTGCACCCTGCAAGCGCTTGGACACGTAACCGAGCCCGAAATCCGTGCCGACAAACGCGATCCGCCTCATCCCCAGACCTGCCAGATGCCCGACCGCCATCCGCCCCGCCAGCACGTCATCCCAATCGACCCGCGGCAGTTTCACCTCGGAAAAGTGCGGACCCACGCAGACCACGGGACACGGCAATCCGAGCAGGAAATCGATCCTCTCCCGGGTGTTCGGAAAGGCGATCACCCCGTCCACTTCCATTCCCTCCGGCAACGACCACAGGTCCAGATCCGCCCACGGGATCATCGGCTGCCAGCGGTGACCTTCCCGTGCGTAGCGCCCAAGCCCCTGCACCATCTGCCGCCGGGCGGTGTGCTCCAAGTCCGTGTAAATCAGGATGCGGTGTGCGCGGGTCATGCGCTTAAGTTCAGCCAATCGACGCTAAAAGCGAAAGGAAAAACGCTGGAACGTGTTGCGGCGAATTGGGGAGGTCGCTAGGCTTGGCGCAGATTTTTAAGGTCAAGCTCATGAAATCCATTTCCACTCTCCTCATTGCGGCAGCGGCCGTTGTCTTGGTCTCCCGAGCACAAGCGGTCGTGTTGGCCTCTTACGAATTTACCGGGAGTGACGCGGCGTCGAGGGCGGCGGTGACCGCCTCGGCAGGTGATTTGACCGCTTCGAGCTTCAGCTTCAATGCTGCCATGACAACCAACACGGGCTTCAGCTCTGGTGGCAACATATTCGCCCGCGTCAATGGAACCAGTGAAAGCAACCTCTCAGGTGCCATCAGCGACAGTCAATACGTCACGGTCACCATCACCCCCGATACCGGATTCGAACTGAACCTTACCAGCCTCACGGTCGATCTGGGATATACGCTGAACGGGGTATCTGTCCCTGATGGCATTGGAAAGACTTTGGGTGCTTCCGTGTTTTCGAGTGTCGACGGCTTCACGGTGCCTGACGTGCTTGGATCGAAGAGCTTTACGGCGGCTGATCAGGGCGCCACTGGCTATTACTACGAGAATCTCGACATCGATCTCAGCGGTGCCGCTTACCAGGGTCTTGCCGGACCAATCGAGTTTCGAATCTACCTCTACGACAACGAAAACACTCTTACCCAGCCCATTCACCGGATTGACAATTTTACCCTCAACGGCGCGGTCGTTCCCGAACCCTCGATCGCTCTCTTGGCTGGGCTAGGTTTCCTCGGGTTGCTGCGCCGTCGGAGGCACGTCTGAGGGTGTGCCGTAAGCCGGATCAGTGGCTGTTGCCCCGCTGTCCAACGAAGCCGACGGTTCACCGTCGGCTTTTCATTGCCACTCATGAATCCCAACAAAAACCATTCCATCAGCTCATGCGGCCTTTCCCATGCCGCTGCAGTGCTCTTTTCCCTCGTGACTCCATCGGCTCACGGAGGAGTCCTCCTTCCCACCTACGACGCCGCGGGCAGGTTCGCCCTGGGCCCCTCGACAGGGACTACGTCGGGAACCTGTACGTGGGTCCGATCGGGACCGATGACTTCGCCCGGACCTTCCTGACCTTCGACCTGTCGGGTCAATCCGCTGCGGCCGGCGCCACCACTCTCACCTTCTTCGTGACCGGAGCTCCGCTCGCCGAGAACAGCACTTCCTCGTCGCCGCAGACCTTCACGCTGTACTCGCTGGCCTCGGATTTGGACGGAACGGCCGCACCGGGACCCGACCCCGGCACCGTCCTGGCCACCGTCAGCTTCACCCCCACGACCGGCGATGACACCCAGGCCCTCAGTTTCAGCAGCACGGCCCTGACGACCGCCATCTGCCCCGTCAGTTCGTCATCCCAATCGACCTGTGGCAGCTCCACTTCGGAAAAGTGCGGGCCCACACAGACCACGGGGCACTTCGATTCGAGCAGAAAATCGATCCTCTCCCGGGTATGCGGAAAAGCGATCACGCCATCCGCATTCATCCCCTCCGGCAGGGCCCACACGTCCAGATCCGCCCACGGAATGATTGGCTGCCAGCGGTGCCCTTCCCGCGAATAACGCCCCACCCCCTGCACCATCTGCCGCCGTGCGGTGTGCTCCAGAATCGTGAAAATCAGGATGCGACGCGGTGGGGCATGTTGGTCATCGTAATCGATCGACGCTTAGAGCGAAGCAAAAAACGCTGTAACGTGTTGCCGGAGGCGCGGAATCGCGAATAGGGTATTTCACAGTCCCTGTTGGTCATACGGCCTACGAATCGCCACGCCCCATGAAATCAAAAAACCGGTTCCTCTTTTTCCTCGCAGTGATCGGCACGTGCCCGATTGCGAGCCACGCTGCTACCCTGATTGATGGCTCGGGCATCACGGTCACCGCGTCGGACACCAACACCAATGCTGCCTACGAGAATGAATTTGTCGTCGATGGCTCAGGCATCACCGCGAACTACGGTGACACTGGGACGGAGTGGTTCACTAACAGCACTGTGGCCCGAGCGGATACCTGGATCGCTTTCGATTTGGGTGCCGGATATGTTCTGGATTCCATTCAAGTTTGGAACGCGAACCGCTACATTGATTGGGGTATCAATCAACTGGACGTTTACGTGTCCACAATCGCGTTGCCCGGAGATCCGGAAGGGGCGGGTGCGGCCAATTGGACCCAAATCGGCACGAACGTGAATTTCGCCCAGACTCCCACTCAACGAGCGGCTGACACCGGCTTTGATTTCGAAACCCAGACCGGCATCAACTTGCCCACAACCGCAGTCAGGCACATCCGGTTTGAGGTGGATTCGGCATTCGATGGCAATGCCACCGGCTATGTTGGCTTGAATGAGGTCCAGTTTACCGCAGTTCCCGAGCCAAGTGCCGTGCTCCTGGGTGGCCTCGGCCTGCTGGGCTTGCTGCGCCGCCGTCGCTAGAGGCGCTGCCCGGTCACGAACCCCTTGCTCAGGGAGGCCCGCACATCGTGTGGGCCTCAATTGTCTGTGCAGCCTGCTCATCGCCCCCGCAACTCATCTCACACCGTCATGAAACATCTCACAACCGCACTCGCCGTTCTGGCTGGCTGCCTGACTTCCACGCTCGATGCACAGATCACGCTGGACGAAGATTTCGAATCCTCGACCGCTGGGAGCAACACGCCACCGGCCGGTTGGAGCTTGGTCCAGACGGCCGGCACCGCCACTTACGCAACTTCGTCGGCCGGAGCCGGAAGCAACGGAGCAGGGGGAAGTGCGGGTCTTGCAGGACAAGTGTCCGCCACCGCTGGCGTCGGCAACAACGGGCTTCCCGGAGCTTATCTGGTCAATACGGCGGCAATCGACCTGTCCAACGCGGTTTCCGGCACCTTCGACTTCCTGATGCCCAACGAAGCCGGCTTCGATGACGTCGGCTTCATCATCGGCGACGTGGCCAACGGGATCACGGGCACCTCGGCAGGCGAATTGCTTTACGCACGCATCACGGAAGGAAATCCGAATGCCATCGCCGGCATCATCCAGGACGGAACCTCCGATGGGACAAGTGACGTACTGGCTTCAGAGGGCGCGACCATTTCTGACGACACTTGGTATCGCGCCACGGTCACCTGGACCCCGACCGGCGGCACCACGGGCGACTTTACCATCACGATCAACGACTTCAGCACCGACATACTGACCGTCGGGGTGACCGGCTTCACCTTTGATTCTGCGAACGCGCAGATCGGCTTCGGTTCGATCAACGACACGATCCGTTTCGACAACGTGGATTTCACCTACACCCCTGTTGGTCCGGATCTCTCTCCGCCCACCTTGGTTGGCATCACCGACGACCAGGGAGGCGCGTCCGTTGAGGTTGATGTCGATGTGACCTACACCGTGGAGTTCAGCGAGGACATCGACGAAGGTACGGTAAGTTCCGCTGACTTTGCCAATGCGGGCAGTTCGAACCTCAGCTTCGGCACCATCACCGAAACCTCGCCGGGGATCTTCTCCGTGGTGGTCACGCCGACCACCTCAGGCACGCTGCAGTTGAGCATCCCGACCACCGCCGACATTCAGGATCCTTCGGGCAACCTACTCGACAGCGACCCGGCCCTTCTGGACGACACTATCATCACCGTCACCATGGCCGACACCACGCCACCTGCCTGGATCGCCGGTTGGCCGCAGGTCGACGGGGTCACCACCACTGGTGCCACCGCACGCGCCCGGATTGACGAGACCGGCACCGCTTACTTCGTGGTCGTCGCCGATGGCGATCCGGCTCCCTCGGCCGCTCAAGTCAAGGCAGGCGACGATTCCAGCAACAGTCCCGCCATCGCCGGTGGCAGCATCGCCTTGAGCGCCGACACCGAGAGCACGGCAGCCATCACCGGACTGACACCCGGCACCACCTACGACGTCTACTTTGTGGCCGAGGATGACGCCACCGCCCCGAATCTTCAGACCAATCCGGCGCTCGTGATCGGCATCACGACCCAAACCCCCAGCCCGAGCATCGTCTTCTATGACTTCGAAGATGCATCGCTGGACAATCCGACCACCGAGGCAACCAACACGAGCTCGTCCACCATGACCGGAGCGGGGTGGACATCGGGCAGCTCGGCCTCGTTCGGTCGGTCCACCGCCGGCAACTACTTCGGTCGCGGCCCCAGCGACACTGCCGGGACGAGCTACATCGAATTCACCATCACCGCGGTCGGCGGCTACTCACTCCATCTCACCGAGTTGGCTTTCGACTACTACGTTCAGGCGGCCCAGGCAGGTTCGCAGTTCACTTTCGAAGTGAGATCGAGCCTCGATGGTTTCGTGAGCAGCATTCCGGGAAACTATTCGGCGAATCCTGCAACGGTAGGCACCCCCTATGAGTCTGCCACGCTCGATCTCTCGGGCGGTTCCTATGACGGTTTGGCATCCATCACGTTCCGTCTTTATGCCACGTCGAGCGCGCCGCCCCTATTCACGGACATCCTTCGCTGGGACAATATCACGGTGAGCGGCAGCGTGGCGCAAGCGGACCCGGATCCCGACCCTCCCACCTTGGTTGGCATCACTGACGACCGGGGAGGCGCATCCGTCGAGGTCGATGTTCCGGTGACGTACACCGTGGAGTTCAGCGAGGACATCAACGAGGGCACCGTCAGCGCGGCTGACTTTGCAAATGCGGGCAGTGCGAACGTCAACTTTGGCGCCATCACCGAGGCCTCGCCAGGGATCTTCACCGTGGTGGTCACGCCGACCAACGAGGGCACCCTGCGGTTGAGCATACCCACCGCCGCCGACATCCGGGATCCGTCGGGCAACCCGCTCGTCAGCGACCCGGCCCTTCTGGACGACACCACCATCACGGTCACCGCGCCCGCTGCATTGGGCCTGAAGATTGTCTCGGCGGATCCTGCAGCGAATGTCGATCTGCTTCTCACCGGGCCGGCATCGTCCCCATACTTCGTCTATCGCTCGAGTGACCTCGAGGGTCCGCTGTACCGCAAGCGCTGGGAGCAGCGGTTCGCGGACGCGTTTCCCGCCTCAGGATCGGAGATTCCCCTCCAGGAATCGACGCCCGCCGAGGACCGGTCCTTCTACATCGCCACCAATACCGAGCCCAAGGCCCGGATCATGTGCGTCGGCGACTCGATCACGGAAGGCGGCACGGGCTACTTCGTCTATCGACCGGTCCTGAACGGCCTTCTCACCACCGCCGGCTATCGTTACGAGTTCGTCGGCAGCAAGACCAACACCCAACAGGGCGTGACCCTGAAGCACGAGGGCTACAGTGGACAGAACGCGACCCAGGTCGCCGCCAACCTGGCCACGATCTTTCCCGCTCATATCGCCGACATCGTTCTCATTCATGCGGGACACAACTACTTCGCCGACATCCAGGGCGAGGCCTCCATCGTCAACGAGGTCGATGCGGCGACCCGATCGATGATCGCCACCTGCCGCACCCACAATCCGGACGTGGTCATCCTGCTCGCCCAGGTCATCACCAGCTCGAAGCTGCCGAAGTATTCCTACATTCCGGCCCTGAATACCCGCCTGACGGAAGTCGCCACCGACCTCGATTCGCCGGAGCAGCCGGTGATCATCGTGAACCAGGCCGACGGCTGGGATCCCGTGTCCGACACGGTGGCCGATCAGGTCCACCCGACCGAAGGCGGTGCGGCCAAGATGGCCGACAAGTGGTTCGCGGCGCTTCAGCCACTGCTCGACTAGGCCATCAACCGGCGGTCTCGAACCTCACGGGACCAACGAACTCGTTCGTCTCGATGTCCTCCGGGCCATCGATGGGCTCATTGCCAAGGCGGCAATGGCCGAACAGTACGTTCTCGATCCGGTGCGCGTCGCTGTGTCCGGTGAGTTGGACGGAAGTGCCTGCCGGGGCGAAGACCCTGACGAACTCCAGTCCGTCGTAGTGGCCGCGCTCGTCGCGGAAGCCGGTCGCGTTGCTGTAGCGGGTCTTCGCGATGTAGATGTTGATGACGGGGCGGTCCTTCTTTCCGCGGGATTCGATGAAGAAGTTCTCGAAGCGGATGTTGCGGCAGAGGGCCCAGTCGGAATGGTCGCTGTAGATGGCCGCACCGGCGTGCTCGAGGACGTCGATGTTGCGGAAGGTGATGTTCTCGAAGAGGTCGGTCTCCATCGAGGCACCGACGCGCAGTCCGTTGCCCCAGCCGGTGTTCCAGATCACGCAGTCCTCAGCCAGGCAGTCGCGGGTCGGTGGTTGGCCGTTGGCTTCGGCATCGACCGCGTGCCAGCCGAAGCCGTCGTCCTCGCAGCGGATGAAGCAGTCCCGAGCGACGAAGTTCTCCGCCCCGTCGATGTCGATGCCGTCGGTGTTGACCGTCTTGCCCAACAGGCTGAGGTGGGTGGCCGAGGCGTCCTTGGTGAGCAGGAAGAGCGTCATCCACCAGCTTCCACCCCGGATGCCGATGCCCTCGAGGTGGACGTCCTTGCAGCGCTCGAAGAGGACGGCGTGGGTCTTGTCGTCACGCACTGAGAAGCCGCGGGAGTCGAGCGTGCCGCGGCCGCGGATGGTGACGCCGGTGGCGTCGCGGGTCTCGATGCGGCCCTTCACCAGGGCCCCGGCGGCGAGATAAACGGTCTGACCGGAGACCGGCTCGATCAGGCCGGGCTCGTGAACACCCGGTCCGAAATACAGGACATGCGGTTCCCCGGGTTCGGGGATCTCCCTTTCCACGGGGGTGGCGCAGAGAGCCAGCGGCAGCATGCCCTCGGTCCGGATGACCAGCTTCAGCGGCTTCTCCAAACGAAAGGAAATGGTGTTGTCCACCACCTTCGGCTTGATGCCGTGTCGCAGGGGGTGGACGGAGGCGTGGGAAGCGTCGCCGGGAAACTCGACCTCGACCGTGACCGGTTCATCCATCGAGAAGAAGGCGGTGTGGAAGTCGAAATCGCTTTCGTCATTGACCGCCACGGGGACGCCATCGATCCGCAGCTTGTAGGATTGGCTCGCAGGGAGTCCGGGAATGGGCGGATGGCCAACCGGGGCGGCCTGGGCAACTCCCAGCACGGTAATCAGGATCGCCGAACGAATGGCGATTCGCCGGTGGAAGGGACTTGATGTCGTGCGGGTGGGACCAGTTGCTTCCGCTGAGTGGGGGTTCATGTCGACCATCTCCTCTTGGGAAGCTGGCCTGCCGGCGAGTTGGCGTCAATGAAAGGGACTGTCGGGCATTGGAGGACGCGCCGTCGGCGATTCGAGCAGCGGTTCATGCGTCTGTTGGGCTCCGTGGTGCGCAGTCGGTCTGCAAAACAAACCGCCCCTTCCGCGCGGGGCGGAAGGGGCGGTGGGAATGGGAGCTGGCCGAGGCACGGCGGCTGGAAGCCACCACCGCGATTACTGCTTGCGCGCGGCCTTCTTGGCGGTCTTGCGAAACGTCTCGCGCTTGGTGGCCTCTACGGCTTGCTGCCGTCCGTGATCGCGGCGTGGGCGGCGGCTCTCGATCATGGGGTGACTCGCGGCAGACCACTGCCCGGGCTACTCCATGGCGGATTTGAAATTTGCCAGAAGCCTTGGCTTGAGTTCGACCGAGATCTCCAGGGCATCGATCCGCTCGCGGACCGTCCCTGCTGTGATTCTTCCAGACTCATGGAGTTGGCGTATCAGCTCAAGATCCTTGGGGCGACCGACGAGGAGCTTCACCGCGGCAAGGTCATTCACTTCGAGCGCCAAAGCGGTCGGGCAGTCGGGAATGGTCACGAGTCGCTCCCGCCATCCTGTTGGCAGGGTATTGAGGATGGAGTCTCTCAAGATATCGGCGTGGTAGCCGTGGCGACGGAAGTAGGCGCGATTCTCTCCGAGTGCCTCATCCAGCATGATGCCGGTGAGTTCATCGAAAGGTTCCGGGCACAGGTCCGCGTCGTAGGTGGTCGCAAGAATGGAGTCTGCGTCGCCGAGGTCCGGAAACGTGGCGAGCAGCGATGCGGAGCCAAGGACAAGAAAACGCCGGTCATCCGCCAAGGCAGTGGCGGAACGAAGAAGGTGCTTGAGGGCCTCGAGCGTCATGCTAGCGAACGGTCCTCGGTAGACCGACGAAAGGGGAGCAGGATTTGATCGGCTCGGAATCGTGGTTTGGCGCCGCCATGAATCGGACCAGAGCGCGCAGTCCCTTGGGAGAATCCTGCGCGGCGTGGATTCGTCGTCGCCAATCGTGAATCGGTCCCGGATGCACGCGTCCGAGCGCCTGCCATCGATCGAGGTTTTCCAAGGCGATGGAAAGATCATCCGGATGCTCCTCGATGTGCCGCGCCGTGCGCTGCCAGAGCAACGCGCGGTCCTCGCGGCGGAAGTGGTGATCTTCAGGTGGCATCATGGTGATGATGAAGCTCTTTTCGGGGAGTCGCAAGCGAGGAAAGGAGCGGCTCAAGGAGTGCGTGTTGCCTCACAACAGGAGACGACTGGGCTTCACGAATTGCAGGTTCAAGGCCCGCTGGAAGCGGGCCAATCGGCTCGCACGCTGGAAGCTTGCGCCACGCGAACGCAAAACCGCCCCTTCCGCGCGGGGCGGAAGGGGCGGTGGGAATGGGATCTTGTCGAGGCAGGGGGGCTGGAAGCCACCGCCACGATCACTTCTTGCGCGCGGCCTTCTTGGCGGCCTTGCGCTTGGTGGCCTTCTTCGCCGCCTTCGGCTTGGCGCCGTCCTTGATCGCGGCGTGCGCGGCGGCGAGGCGGGCGACCGGCACGCGGTAGGGCGAGCAGGACACGTAGTTGAGGCCGAGCTTGTGGCAGAAGGTGACCGAATCCGGATCACCACCGTGCTCGCCGCAGATGCCGAGCTTGATGTTCTTGCGGGTCTCGCGGCCCTTGCGGGTGGCGACTTCCATCAGGCGACCGACACCGACGGTGTCGAGCGAGGCGAAGGGGTTCTTCGGATAGATGTCGTTCTCCGTGTAGCTCGACAGGAACGAGCCCATGTCGTCGCGGCTGACGCCGAGTGCGGTCTGGGTGAGGTCGTTGGTGCCGAAGGAGAAGAACTGCGCGTGCTTCGCGATCTCGTCGGCGGTGATCGCGCCGCGGGGCACTTCGATCATGGTGCCGACGAGGTATTTGAACTTCACGCCCTTGGCCTTCATGACCTCCTTGGCGACGCGGTGAATGATCTCGACCTGGAGTTCCAGTTCGCGCTCGTAGCCGACGAGCGGGACCATGACCTCGGGGTTCACTTCGATGCCCTTCTTCACGCACTGGGCGGCAGCCTCGAAGATCGCCTGGGCCTGCATCTCGGCGATTTCCGGGTAGGAAATGGCGAGGCGGCAGCCGCGGTGGCCGAGCATCGGGTTGAACTCGTGCAGGTCGTGGACGCGCTGCATGATGGTCTCGACCGGGATGCCGATGGTGCGGGCGAGGTCCATTTGCTGCTCCTTGGTGTGGGGCAGGAACTCGTGCAGCGGCGGGTCCAGCAGGCGGATGGTGCCGGGTTTGCCGTTCAGGGCCTTGAAGATGCCGAAGAAGTCCTTGCGCTGGTGCGGCAGGAGCTTCTGGAGCGCCTTGCGGCGGTCGGGCTCGTTGTCGGCGAGGATCATCTCGCGCATCGCGTCGATGCGGTCGCCCTCGAAGAACATGTGCTCGGTGCGGGTCAGGCCGATGCCTTCGGCACCGAAAGCAACGGCGGTCCGGACCTGCTCGGGGGTGTCGGCATTGGTGCGGACGCCGAGCTTGGCGGCCTGCGAGCACCACTCCATGAGCTGCACGAAGTTCTTGTACTTCTCGGTCTGCTGCGAGGACTTCTTGCCCTGGATGAGTCCGGTGATGATCTCGGAAGGCTCGGTGGCGAGGGCACCGGCATAGACGGTGCCCTGGGTGCCGTCGATCGACAGGTAGTCGCCTTCCTTGAAGATCCTGCCGCCGGCCTTGACGGTGTGGCGGTCGTAATCGACCTCGACGCCGGCAGCACCGCAGACACAGACCTTGCCCATTTGGCGCGCAACCAGCGCGGCGTGTGAGGAAACCCCGCCGCGGGCGGTGAGGATGCCCTCGGCGGCGATCATGCCCCGGAGGTCCTCCGGGGAAGTCTCGACCCGGACCAGAAGCACCTTTTCACCCTTCTGCTGGGCGCGCTCGGCACGGTCGGCATTGAGGTAGATCTTGCCGGAGGCGGCACCGGGGCCGGCCGGGAGACCGGTGGCGACGACCTTGGCCTTCTTGACCTCGGCGGCGTCGAAGACCGGCGCCAGCAGCTGGTCGAGCTGTTCGGCCGGGTTGCGCAGCACGGCGGTCTTCCAGTCGATGAGCTTCTCCTTGACCATGTCGGCCGCAAACTTGAGCGCGGCCGCGGCGGTGCGCTTGCCGTTCCGGGTCTGCAGCATGTAGAGCTTGCCTTCCTGGATGGTGAACTCGACGTCCTGGACGTCCTTGAAGTGCTTCTCGAGGATCTTGCGGACCTTGAGCAGCTCCTTGTAGGCACCGGGCAGGGCCTTGGCCATGCCGATCACCGGATCGGGAGTGCGGACACCGGCGACCACGTCCTCGCCCTGGGCGTTGACCAGGAACTCGCCGTAGAATTCGTTTTCGCCGTTGGCGGGGTTGCGGGTGAAGGCCACGCCGGAACCGGAGTTGGAGCCGGTGTTGCCGAAGACCATGGCCTGCACGTTGACCGCGGTGCCCCAGGCGGCGGGGATGCCGTACTTGCGGCGATAGACGATCGCGCGGTCGTTCATCCAGGAACTGAAGACGGCGCCGGCGGCCCCTTCGAGCTGCTGCCACGGGTCGTCGGGGAAGCCCTTGCCGGTGCGGTCCTTGACCAGCTTCTTGAAGCGCGCGACGAGCTCCTTGTTGTCGTCGGCGGTCAGCTCGGAATCGACGATGTCCTTGCCATAGACCTTTTGCTTGTAGAGTTCGATGGCGTGCTCGAACGGCTCGTGGTCCTCACCCGGGCGCTTTTGCACGCCGAGGACGACGTCGCCGTACATCTGGATGAAGCGGCGGTAGCAGTCCCAGGCGAAGCGCTCGTTGTCGGTGGCCTTGGCAAGGGAAGCCACGGTGGCGTCGTTGAGGCCGAGGTTGAGGACGGTGTCCATCATGCCGGGCATCGAGTCGCGGGCTCCGGAGCGGACGGCGAGGAGCAGCGGGAAGCCCTCGGAGTCGCCGAACTTGAAGCCCATGATCTTCTCCATGTTGGCCACGCCGGCCTCCATCTGCGAGCGGAGCACCTTGGGGTAGGTGCGCTTGTGGTCGTAGTAGTAGGTGCAGACCTCGGTGGTGATCGTGAACCCGGCGGGAACCGGAAGGCCGATGCGGGTCATCTCGGCGAGGTTGGCACCCTTGCCGCCGAGCAGCTCCTTCATGGTGCCGTCGCCGTCGGCTTTGCCGGCGCCCCAGGTGTAAACGTACTTTGGCGCCTTCGTTGAGGCGGCCTTCTTTGAAGCCTTCTTGGCGGTCTTCTTGCGTGTGGCCATCTTTTCGTGGTGGTCGGGTTGTAACTGAGAATTCGCGGCCCGGCGGGCTGCATGCGGACTGCGTGCAAAAGTGCCCCCGGCGCGGACGCGCGGAGCTTAGGGGGCGCGAAACCCGTGTCAATGAACGAGTTCCGGCGGAAACGGCAGGCCTTGCTTGGCTCCGGCCGGGGTGTGGCGGGGTTTCCCGAGAAGGGGTGGCGGCGAGGAACTCCGAAGCTGGAGCTTTGGGAATCACTCGCAAAGCGGAAGCTTTGCGCCACCCTCACTGGGGCCAGCGTCCCGGAGGGCGGGCCATCTCGCGCTTCTCCCGGTCGGCGAGAACCGCTTTTTTCCGGTAGGGAAGGCCGGCGTGGAGGTGGAGGATGCGCCGAACCTCCTCGATGGCCTGTGGGTCGTGGTAGGACGAGTGATTGCTGGGCACGATCTTCTCGGAGGCCGCACCGTCGAGGTGCGAGCTCCAGTAGGCCACGACGCCGTCGCTGCTGTCGGGGGTGTCCCCCCTGCCGCGGTCGCCGACGATGGTGTGGTAGGGGATGTCGGAGCGGATGGGAAACCGGTTGATCGTCTTGATGAACCGGTTGTGCGGCGAAAGCGTGTCGATGCTGTTGGGGAAGCGGTCGAGTTGGGTGCCGGAGCTGTCCTGGGTGAGGATGTTGACGAAGGAATCGCGGACATCGGCGAGCGTCGCCGGGAAGCGCACCAGCTTGATGCCGATCCAGCCGATGATGTTGGTGGCGAGTTCACTGCCGCGGTGGGGGGCGGACATGAAGATGGCCCGGGCGATGTCCGGTCGCGCGTCGAAGACCAGCGCGTCCTCCAGAAGTTGGCGGCTCTCGCCGTCGATCTCGGTGCTGTCTGGCGGGGTGCCGAAGTACTCGAGCCAGATCCTTTCCCCCACGTCGGTGACCATCAGCCGACTGATCAGGCCTCCCATGCTGTGGCCGATGATGACGAGATCCTTGTGATCCGGATGGAGCTGGCGCATGGCGTCGAGCTCCTTTCGCAGTGCGGCCGCCGGCATCGGGTAGGGGTAGCCGCTCGGGTAGCTGAACGCCCAGAACTGGAACCTGTCGCGGACGGCGGGATCGTTCATGAGGGTGAAATACATCGGGGCGAAGGAGGCCGGTGTGTCCTGCAGGCCGTGCACCAGCAGAACGGGAATCTTGTCGGGATCGTAGGGCTGGACCTTCAGCAGCCGCTCGGTTTCGTCGTAGGCGGCGGGATTGATCAGGCGCGCGAACCCGAGCAGGTCGATGCGCTCCCTGGACAAGCCGTAGGCAACCGGCGAGTTGAAGTCGGCCTGCAGCGGCAGGGTCCGTCCGCCGAGCCGGAAGCTCTGGGTCTTGAAGGGGTCGAGCAGGTCGAGGGTGGCGACGTTGGCATCGAAACGGACGACCGC
The DNA here is from genome assembly GCF_044385805.1 of Haloferula sp. A504. Classification (NCBI taxonomy): domain Bacteria; kingdom Pseudomonadati; phylum Verrucomicrobiota; class Verrucomicrobiia; order Verrucomicrobiales; family Verrucomicrobiaceae; genus Haloferula; species Haloferula sp. A504. The sequence goes on along the minus strand of NZ_JBISBU010000021.1, from coordinate 10,132 downwards.
CGTGACGGTGCGGTAGGGGATCGCCCTGGGCTCCATCCGCTGCTTGCCGAGGAAGCTCACGAGCGGGGCACCGACTCCCTGGGTGCGACCGGTATCCCGTGCCAGCAATCCCTCGAAGGAGAGCCGGTCGGCGGGGACGAACTTCCGGTCGGGATCGCGGAGATCGGCGGGTTCGGTTCCACGGAGCAGGTATTCCGTCGATCCGGAGTTCACGCGGACCGCCTGTTGCCAGGGCTGGACCTTCGCTTCGATCAGGTGATCGACCAGGCGGGCCGTGAGGTAGTTGTACTCGGGGACCGCGCTGTCATCGCCGTCGGCGATGGCCTTGCCGGCCGTCCGCAGGGCATCGAGGAGAGGGCCGAGCTTGCTGCGGGCGTCCTTGCCCGGGGTTCGCGCCGAGGCGAGCGTCGTTTCGGGCACCACCCTTGCCGATGGGGGAGTCGCCTTGTGGTTCTTCACGCTGATCGGAGCGGCGCAGGATGCCACCAGCATCAGCAGCGGGAGGAGAGTGAGGAGTCGGCGATTCATAAGACAGGGCGCATGATGCGCAATTCCGGGTTGGGATCAACCTTGAGCGCGAACTTGCCTGATGGGCGGTGAAATTCCGATAGTCGGGGCGTGGGGTGGGCAAGGATCAAACATCAGGCAAGCGAGTTCGGACGGGGCCTGCTGCTTTTCGAGTGCCCATCGATGGCCGCCGGCGTGGCCTTTTACGCGGCGCTCTCGCTTTTTCCGCTGATGTTGATGCTGATTGCGGGCGTCGGCTACTTTTTCCGCTTCGTCGAGCGGGGGCGGGATGCGCGCGAGGAGATCCTCGCGACGGTCTCGCAGCAGTTGTCGCCGCAGGTGGGCGAGGCACTTGGGGAAATGCTCGGCCGCGTCCAGTCCGGCGCGCTGGTCACGGGTCCGTTGGCGGGGGTGGCGCTCGTGTTCACGGCATCGATGGTGTATTTGCAGATCGACCGCGGTTTCAACCGTATCTGGCAGGTGCGCCAGCGGCCCGCGCCAAAGGGGGTGGCCCATGCCCTGAGGCGCATGATCGCAAGCCGGGTGCGTTCGTTGACCATGCTGCTCGGCACCGGTCTGGTGGTGGTGATCGTCTTCGTGGCGGGCCTGCTGCTGAGGGCCGGCAATGCCATCGTGCGCGAGTGGTTTCCGGCATCGGCGAGCATTCCGGGACTCGGAAGCCTGCTGGTGGGCGTGGCCGTCAACACGCTCGTGTTCTTCATGCTCTACCGCTACCTGTCGAAGGAGCCGGTGAGCTGGCGCCTGTGTCTCGGCACGGCGCTCGGGGTCGCGCTGTTGTGGGAAATCGGCCGCTGGGCGCTGGGGGCGTTTTCGTTCGGGCAGGGCTTCAGCGTCTATGGCGTGATCGGTTCCTTCCTGTTGGTGCAGGTCTGGATCTACTACAACGCCATGGTGCTCTTCGCCGGGGCGGTCTTCGTCCGCACCGTGACCAAGCCGCTGGCGCCCGCTTCGCCTGACGGGGCCGTCGCCGGTCAAGGCGAGGGCGATGCCTGAAGCCCGTGCGCCCTCTTTCCGTCAACCGGCCTGGTGCATGTGCACCTCGCGCTGGGGGAAGGGGATGGTGATGTCGGCGGCGTCGAACTCCTGTTTCACGCGCTTGGTGACTTCCCAGTAAACCGTCCAGTAATCGGAGGTCTTGGCCCACGGACGGCAGATGAAGTTCACCGAGGAATCGGCGAGTTCGTGCATCTTGATCGTCGGTTCCGGGTCGTCGAGGACCAGCTCGTGCTCGGCTACGATCTTCTCGAGGATGGCCTGCGCCTTGTCGACGTCGTCGCCGTAGTCGATGCCGAAGACCATGTCGACCCGGCGTTGATCCGCACCGGTGATGTTGGTGATCGTCTGGCCCCAGACGTTCTTGTTGGGGACGATGATGACCTTGTTGTCCCAGCTGCGGATGGTGGTGTTGACGAGGCTCACGGAATCGACCGAGCCGGAGACACCGCCGACCTCGACGGCGTCGCCGACATCGAAGGGTTGGTAGATCATCAGCATGATGCCGTTGGCGAAGTTGCCGAGGGTGTCCTGCAGGGCGAAGGCGAGGATGAAGGCACCGCCACCTACGAGTGCCAGGATGGCCCCGACCTTCACGCCGAGGGTCGAGAGACCGATGACGATGGCGATGATGAGAATGCCACGGCGGACCACGGTAGTGACGAAGCGGTCGAGCAGCTCGGAGCTGGCCTTGTGGCGGTCCATCGCCTTGGAGGCGAGCTTGGAGAAAACGGATCCGAGGATCAGGCCGATGGTGACGATCACCGCGAAGATGATCAGCTTGATCAACCAGGCGCGGGCCCCGTCCTCGGCTTCCATCCAGCGCTTGAAGGCGGCGGCGAGACCGGTCGGGTTGTCGATTCTCAGCTCGGCACCGCGGACGGCGGCCAGCCACGTGCGCATGGTGGCGGGATCGCCACCCTTGGCCTCCCACGAGTCGAGCACGGTGTTCAGTCGGTTGAGGAGTTCCTTTTCCTCGGCAATCAGGGTCTCCACGTTCTTCGTGGTGGTCTTGCCAGCCTCAAGTGCGGCGATCCTGGCCTCGGCCAGTTCGCCGGCCTTTTTCTGGGCAAGTTCCTGCCAGGCGCTGGCTTCCGTCTCAAGCTGGGCCGCCGTGAGTGGTACGAGCTGAAGTTCGAGCTTCTTGACGGCGACGGCCGGGTCTTCGGTGGTCAACGGGGCCGTTTCGTCCTGCGCCGAAAGGTGAAGCAGCGGCAGCAGGAGAAGCGAAATCAAGGGAAGGAAACGCATGGGCACGATTCCATGCAGAGTCCGTGCCGGGCTCAACCCCAAAACCGATTTCTCTCGGCCGACCGGCTGACGGAGACCTTCGGTCCCGATGTGTGGAGGGTCGGACAAGGGCGGGGTGGGTGAAGTTTTGACGGCTTTTGCTTTTGCGTTCGCGCGGCGGGCGTCATGAAGAAGGGCGATGGATGGACGGGTATTCCTCGGCTGGGACGAGCCGCTTCTGGGCTTGCTGGTGGATTGGCTTTGGGAGCGTCGTGGCGAGCTGCCCGGCATGCTGGTGGTGGTGCCGACGGCTCAGTCGGGCCGGCGTCTGCGGGAAGCGCTGGCGGAGCGGGGCGGATGCCTGGCACCCAAGGTGGTGACGCCGGGGGCGTTGATCCGGACCGAGCAGGCGGCGCCGCCAGCGGCGGAGGTGTTGGCCTGGGTGGAGGCGCTGGAGGGGGTTGTTGACTGGGGACGCTACGCGAATGTGTTTCCGAGCCCGCCGGGACAAGATGAGGCGAGCGGCTGGGCGCTGCCGCTGGCGAACTCGCTGATGTCGCTGGAGCGGGCCTTGCAGGAGGCGGGACTGACGCCCGATGTGGCGGCTCGGCGGCTCGGGAAGTCGGTGGAGGGCGAGCGCTGGCGGGAGCTGGGTGAGTTGTGGCGGGTAAAGGAGGCGATGCTTTCGAAGTGGGGGCTGGTCGGGCGCTCGCGGACACTGGAGCAGCGGATGAACGAGACGCCGGAGGGACGGATCGTGCTGGCCGGGGTGCCGGATTTGCCGGAGGCGGCGGTGCGTCGGCTGCGGGGGGCCGAGGTGGTTTGCCTGGTTGCCGCGCCGGAGGGCGAGGCATTCGACGAATTTGGGAGGCCGGATCCTGAATCCTGGAAGGAGCGGGCGATCGCGTGGCCGGAGGCGGGCTCGGTGGAACTGACGGCGGATCCGCGTCAGCAGGCGCGACAGGCGGTGGCGCGGGTGGCGGCGGCGGGGACGGCGTCGGACGAGCTGGCGCTGGGCTCGGCGGATGAGGAGACCGCGGAGGAACTGGTGCGGGCCTTCGGGCGCGAGGGCTGGACGGTGCACAATCCGGCCGGCGGGGCGGTGTCGCGGGTGCGCGGCTGGCTTTCGCTGTGGCGGGCGTGGTTGGCACGGCCGGAGGTGGCGACGGCGATCGATTTGCTGGGGATGGAGGAAACGGCGGCGCTGACGGGTGGCATGCGGATGCGGCGGGTGGAGCAGCTTTCGGCGATGCGGGACCGCGGGCTGGTGAGGACGGGGGAGGATGTGCAGCGGCTGGAAGCCGCTGAGACGGCCTGCGGCAGGATGCCGCTGCCACCGCTGGCGGCGGAGACGATGGAGCGGCTGGGGGCGGTGCGGGGAGCGTTTCTGCGGCAGCCGTTCGGGGAGGCGATGGGGCGGCTGCTGGAGCGGGTGGATGCGGCGGGGAAATGGGACGAGGTGCGCGATTGGCTGACGGCGATGGAGCCGGTGATCGGCCGGGTGCGGCGCGACGCGGCCTTTTGGATTGATTTGCTGGTGGCCGGGCTTTCCGAGGGAGTGAAGGAAGCACCCGACGGGCGCGTGGTGGACGTGCAGGGGTGGTTGGAGTTGCTGCATGAGCCGGGGGCGCACTTGGTGGTGTGCGGGATGAACGAGGGCCGGGTGCCGGCGGCGCCGGCGACCGATGCGTGGCTTTCGGAGGGCGTGCGCGAATTGCTCGGGCTGACGACCGATGCGCGTCGCGCGGCGCGCGATGCCTACGTGCTGACGGCTCTAACGGAGGCGCGGAAGGAGGGCGGCCGGGTGGACCTGCTGCTGGCGAAATCGAGCGCCGACGGCGACGCGCTGTTGCCGTCGCGCTTGCTGCTGGCGGCCTCGGGCGAGGAACTGGCGCGGCGGGTGGAGCTGCTTTTCGCGGAAATCGAGCCGCCGGACGCGGGGATGAAATGGGAGCAGGACTGGGCGTGGCGGGTGCCGACGGTCGAGTTGAAGCCACGGCTGAGCGTGACGGCGCTGCGCGACTACCTGGCGTGTCCGCTGCGGTTCTATCTGAAGCACGGGGTCGCGATGTATTCGCGGGAGCCGGAACGCGTCGAGTGGAATGCCCGGGACTTCGGCAACGTGGTGCACGCCGTCCTCGAGAACTGGGGCCGCCACGAGGAGGTGCGGGAGTTCTCGAAATCCGGGGCGCTGGAGGAATGGCTGCATGCCGAGCTGGAGCGGGTGGTCGCGGAGAAACACGGCGACACCCCGCCGCTGGCGGTGCGGATCCAGGTCGAGGGAGCGCGGCAGCGACTGTCGTGGTTCGCGCGGCTGCAGGCCTGCGAGCGGGCCGCGGGCTGGCGGGTCGAGGCGGTGGAGGAAAAATTCGAGCGCGAGGTCGCGGGCGTGACGCTGGTCGGCAAGGTCGACCGCATCGACCGTCACGACGACGGCCGCCGCCGGGTGCTCGACTACAAGACCTACAACGCGCTCAAGGACGTCGAGAAGGATCACCGGGTCGGCGTGACCGCGGCGACGGTGCTGCCGCCGCACCTTGAGGGGGTGGAGGCGGTGATCGGCACCAACGCCAAGGGCAAGCCGGTGCGCTGGACGAACCTTCAGGTGCCGATTTACTCGATGGAGTTCGGCGAGGTGGACGCGATGGGCTATGTCGTCCTCGGCGCAACCGAGGACGCGGTGGGCGTGTCGTTGTGGGAAGGGTTTTCCGAGGCCGACCGCGACTCGGCGCTGGCCTGTGCGGAGTGGGTGATCGGGCGGGTGAAGGCGCGGGTCTTCTGGCCGCCGGCGGAGCGGGTGCAGTATGACGATTTCGCGCTGCTCGGCTGCGGCCGGCCGCTCGCGGAAATGGTGGAGGAGGTGAAGGCATGAAGGAGATCCTGGACAAAAACCTCCTCATTCTCGCCTCGGCGGGATCGGGGAAGACCTATCAGCTCGGCAACCGGGTGATCGGCATGGTCGGCGCGAAGGGCGTGGACCCGGAGCGCATCGTGGCGCTGACCTTCACCCGCAAGGCGGCGGGCGAGTTCGCCGACTCGGTGCTGTCGAAGCTGGGCGAGGCGGCCCGCGACGCCGGAAAGGCGGAGGCCTTGCAGAAGGCGATCGGCGGGAAGCTGGAGGTTGTCGAGACGCTGGAGAAGGTGGTGCGTGCGCTGCCGCGGTTCCAGCTCGGGACGATGGACGGATTCTTCGCCCGCGTGGTACGGGGGTTCCAGTACGAGCTGGGCTTGACCGGCGGGAAATTCGAGCTGGTGCAGGGTCCGAAGCTCGATGCGGCGTTGTCGGACATCCTGGCCGACATCCTCGGCAACGCGCTGGAGGGCGGCGAGGCGGAGGAGTTCCTGCATGCCTTCAAGCGGGCCACGGTGGGCCGCGAGGAGCGCGGGGTGAGCGACCCGCTGGGCAGGTTTTTCAAGGCCTGGCACGGGCGCTGGAAGTCGGGGCTGGCGGTGAGTCCGGAGCGGCTTCACGCGGCCTTCGGCGAGCTGCCGGAGGTCGGGCGATGGGAGGAGGAGAAGCGGCGTTTCGCCACCTCGCTGCGGAAGGCTGCCTCGACGATCGAGTGGACGCGGAAGGGTCAGGACCAGGCCTATCAGAAGCTTGTCGACGCGTTGGAGATGCACACCGTGGGCAGCGGCTCGCTGGGGACGGCAGGCAAGCTTTTCGACGGCGTCTGCGAGTGGCTGGCGGCGGGCGGGCCGCTGGTGCTTAAGCACTACAAGGAATTCACGCCGGGGCCGGCGGCGGAGGATGCCTTCCGGGGGATGCTGGAGTTGCTGGCCGGCTGCGAGCTGGCCGCGGCGATCGAGCGGACCGCGGCGGTGCTGGACTTGGTGGCGCGGTACGACCGCGAGTGTGAGCGCCGGCTGCGTCGACGCGGGATGCTGGGCTTCGACGACGTCAAGGTGCTGATGGGGAAATGGGTTTCCAGCGAGGAGGAACGGCTGCGCCGGGAGGCGGTGGATTTCCGTCTCGACGCCCGCTACGACCACTGGCTGCTCGACGAGTTCCAGGACACCAGCCGGGCCGAGTGGCGGGGCATGGAGCCGCTGCTCGACGAGGCGGCCAGCGATGCGGAGGGCTCGCTCTTCGTGGTCGGCGACGTGAAACAGGCGATCTACGGCTGGCGCGGCGGGGACGTGACGCTCTTCGACGAGGTTAAGCGGCGCTACGCGGGCGGGCTGACGGTGAAGTCGATGCCCGAGTCGTGGCGCTCGTGCCCGGCGGTGCTGGCGCTGGTCAACCGGGTCTGCGGCGACCGTGGGACGATCACCGACCTTTTCGGCGAAGCCGTGAACGGGCGTTGGGAATGGGAGGAGCACGTCGCGGCGCGGCCGAAACTGACCGGTGAGAGCCGGGTCGAGGTGGTGGCCGGCAAGGCGGAGAATCGCTACGCGCGGATGGTCGAGCTGATGAAGGAGATCGGCGTCGGCGAGCGCGAACTGAGCTGCGGGGTGCTGGTGCGAACCAACGCGCAGCTGGCGGCGGTGGCCGAGCTGCTGCGGAGTGAGGGCTTCGATGTGATCGAGGAGGGCGCGCGCAAGCCGACGGTCGATCATCCGGTGGGCGTGGCGCTTTTCCAACTGGTCGCCTGGCTGGCCGATCCGGCGGATGATTTCGCCCGCGGCGTGGTCGCGATGTCGCGGCTTCAGGAGATATTGTTAGAGCGTTTTGGCGAGGAGCCGTGGAAGGTGTGGGACGGGCTGATGGCCGAGGCGGCGGAGCAGGGTTTTGCCGGGATGCTGGAGGGGGTGATCGAGCCGCTGTGGGACGGGCTGTCGGAGTTCGGCCGGCGGCGGGCCGGAGATGTGATCGGCGCGCTGGCGGCCTTCGATGCCGGGGGCGGCGTCGCGGCGCGGGAGGCGCTGCGCTGGATCACGGAGCTGGAAATCCCGCAGAGTCCGGGCACGGCGGCGGTGCAGGTCATGACGGTGCACAAGTCGAAAGGCTTGGGATTCGACGTGGTGATTCTTCCCGAGATCGAGGACCGGCAGGTGCCGGACGCGGGGAAGTTCGACGTCGCATCGGGCGACGGCTGGGTCTTGCAGAACCCGGCGCGTTGGGTGCGCGACCAGGTGCCGGCGCTGCGCGAGGCGGAGGAATGCTGGGGCGAGGCGCAGTGCTACGAGACGATGTGCGTGCAGTATGTCGCGCTGACCCGGGCCAAGCGCGGGCTTTACGTGCTGCTGCCGGAACCGCCGAAGAGCCGAAAGGATGCGGAGGATTTCGCCTCGCCGGCGAACTGGATCCTGCGGTCGGTCGGAGCCGACGGCGACGGGGTGCTGTGGCAGGAGGGGGACCCGGGCTGGATGACCTCGCTCGGACGCCGCAAGGAAGCGGAGGGTGAACCGGCCGCAAGGCTGGGCGAGGCGGTGCCGCAGAGGGGCCGATCGACGCCGAGCGGCGAGAAGGGCGGGGCGGCCGCGACGACCGGTTCGGCGGGCGGGCGCGCCTTCGGCATCGCGGTCCACGAGGCATTTGAAGCGGTCGGCTGGGTGGATGAAGAGGAACCGGTCCTCAGCGCGGATGAGGCCGGCGAGGCCGTCGCGGCGCTGCTGCAGGTCCCGGCGATCCGCGAGCGGCTCGAACGCCGGGGGCGGGAGGTCGCGCTTTTCTGCGAACAACCGGTCGAGGCGATCGTCGACGGGAAATGGATGAGCGGCGTGATCGATCGGCTGCATGTCTTCGAGGGCGGCAAGCGGATCGAGTTGATCGATTTCAAGACCGACGGCGCGGAATCCCCCGGAATCCTGCAGGAGCGCTATGTGCGCCAGATGCGCGCCTACCGCCAGGCACTGGCGCAGATTTTCCCGGATGCGGAAATTGAGGTGTGGCTGCTGAGCACGAAACTTGCGGCTTGGGTGGAGGTTTGACGCGTCAGCGGGAGAAAAGGGTTGAGTGCTTCATGTGAATGATGTAGGTGTTTCTTATGAAACGCAAAGAGGGGGGGCTGTATGCCCATCTCGTTGAAGAATTGGAGGGGGCGGAAGTCCTGCGGGAGCCCGAGGCGGCCTATGTTGTCGGCCGGGTCCGCGATGGTCTGGCCATGGCCGAATTCCAGGCGGCGAGAGGTCTCCTCGGGGTGACCGAGGAGCGGCTGGCCGGGCTGCTTGGCATGTCGCGGGCGACCTTGCACCGGCGGAAAAAAGCCGGGCAGCTGGATCGGATGGAATCGGATCGGCTGGTCCGCTTCATGCGGCTCTTCGCCCGGGCGGTCGAGGCACTGGGTGGCGAGGAAGGGGCGCGCTCGTGGCTGGCGGCACCCGCGGTGGCGTTTCAGGGTGAGTGCCCGCTCGACTTCGCCGATACCGAAGTCGGTGCCCGCGAAGTGGAGGCGCTGCTGATGCGCCTGGAGCACGGGGTGTTCACCTGAAATGGCCCGTTTCTATCGGCTCGTCCAAGCACGCTGGGCGCAGGATGCGATGAGCGGCGAGGGTGCCCGGTTGGCCGGAGGGAGGTGGAATCCTCCGGGGCTGCCGGCCGTCTATCTGGCGGGGTCGAGGTCGCTCGCGGCGCTCGAAATCGTGGTCCACGCGCCGCGGGAAGTGCTTTCGCTGGATTGGCGGATCTTCGAGGTGGAGGTGCCCGACGACGCCATCGAAGAACCGGAGCGTCTGCCAAAGCACTGGGCGGCGCTACCATCGTCACCGGCCGCCCGGCGCTTCGGCGGGGCCTGGCTGCGCGAGTCCCGGGCCCTGGCCCTGCGGGTGCCCAGCGCGATCGTGCCGCAGGAGTCCGTGCTGCTGCTCAACCCCGGGCATGCCGGTATCGACCGGATCCGAGTATCAAAGCCGGAGGACTTCCGTTTCGACTCCCGGATTTGAAGGATGCCTTCAGTCCTGCGTCACTTCGATATCCACGAACAAGCGATCGAGAGGGGCTCCGGTGATGGTCGCAGTGACGCTGACCATGCCCCCGGCTGGAGTGCCTTGGACGAAATCGACGGTCGTGCCTTCGAATGCATCTCCATCCGCGTTGAATGTTGAAAGGTCCTTGGACCAGCGGTAGGTTGCCGTGAGGTTGGTGGCGGGAGAGGCGTTTAGGGGATGGGCGAAGGTGAAGGTATTTCCGGTGAGTGTGCCGGAGACCAAGCCCTGCGAGAACTCGTTGGGGAAGGTGCCGAAGTAGTTCTCGACGCCGTTGTCGATGCCGTCGCCGTCGGCGTCGTCGTCGAGGCCGGTGAGCCCGCCGAGTCCGGTGAAACCGGAGATCCAGGTGGCGAATGTTTCGCCGGGGGGGGCGATTATGCCGGTATCGAAGGCGATGCCGATCACCTGCTCGAAGTTGGCGGAGAATACCGAGTTGGAATCCGAGGTCGTGGATGTGACCACGAAGGTGTCCCCCACACTGAAGTCGGTGACGTCGAAATAGGCCACATCG